>CAYMFZ010000001.1:0-6836 GCA_964389585.1 uncultured Pirellulaceae bacterium
GTTAGCGCGATCAGTTAGCGCGATCAGTTAGCGCGATCAGTTAGCGCGATCAGTTAGCGCGATCAGTTGGCGCGATCTGCAAAGCCCTTTGACTGGCTTGGCCTAACCACAAACTGGTTTGGCATTAACACCACTTCCAACACGTCTCAATTGAGGCGTGTTTTTTTGTGGCACATCAATCATTTATTAGCATGTGCCACAAGCAAGCACTTTTTCGTTGCCCGTTTGCAATTGACGGTTTTTCCTGATTCAAATACCGTTCAAGTCGATACGTTTGAATCGTCTCACGCCGCTAGCGAACGCCTTTGTTTCTTAAACTCATAACTCGACACGTCCTCTGGGAATTGGCCAAGATCTTTGTGATCTCGTCACTTGCCTTCGTCGGTTTGATGTTGATCGTTGGCGTCGTTGACGAGGCTCAAGATCACAACTTGAGCCCAGACATTCTTATTCAGATCATTCCATACATCCTCCCCGAAGCGTTGATGTATGCGATGCCGGCGACTTGCTTGTTTAGTATCTGTGTCGTTTTTGGCAGGCTGTCCGCCGAAAACGAAATGATCGCCATTCAATCAATGGGGCTTCATAAATCGGTAATCGTCATGCCCGCTTTATTCATGGCGTTCTTGCTTAGTCTGTTCGCGGTTTGGGTCAACGATGTCTCGTACGCTTGGAGCTATTGGGGAATTCAAAAAGTCGTTACTAATAGCAGCGACAAGATCATGTATGGCTTACTTCGCAATGAAGGCAGTATTCGAACGGACAAGTTTTCGATTGAAGTCCGCGGAGTCGAAGATCGAATTTTGATCGAACCGATCATCACGTTCACTGATTCAAGCAACAACCATATTCGCTTGGTCGCACATCATGCTGAGCTGGAAACGAAACCAGAATCGCATCGCATCGCGTTAAAGTTGACTCGTGGCTCGGGCAGCTACGAAGGCAAAGCCGAATTCGTGTTTGATGCCGATGAAACTTTTGAGATCCCGCTAAAATCGCCGGAAGATATCGCCAAAGAAACCGGCAACCCAAGTCATCTCTATCTCAGCCAGATTGGTGGCGAGATCAAAAGGCAAGTCCACGACCTCGCTAACTTAAAACGAAGTCACGCCATCCGGGCTTGCAGCCAGATGATCACTGGCGACATGGTGGGCCTCACCAACGACGATTGGTCTACTCGAAACGTCAAACTCAAAGATGCCAAGGCAAGGCTCGACCGCTTGCACGTCGTACCCCATCGACGCTGGGCCAATGGTTTCAGTTGTTTTGCGTTTGCAATCATCGGAATTCCCGTCGCTTTAAAACTTAAAACTGCGAACTACGCCACGACGTTTGGAATCTGCTTTTTGCCAATTCTATTTGTTTACTATCCGCTTTTTATGTTCGGCCTCAACGGCGCGAAAATGGGTACACTTCCTCCTTATGGAGCCTGGCTTGGAAATGTCGCGTGCATTGCGATTGGAAGTTTGTTGATGTACCGAGAGTTCAGAAGATAGTAGGCAAAAACAAAATAGTAAGAACCTATCCCCAAACCAAAAGATTATTCAACAGGTGAGCCGAAGGCGCTAGCCTCGGGCCGAAATAACCAGCAGACCAAGCCACTTGTTGGGCTGGTCTAGCGCCAACGGATCACAATTTTTGGAAACGGTTCCAAGTTAAAGAGACCATTGATCACGAAAGTGACATGACCAAATCCATTTCCAAAACAGCCATCTCAGAGTCAGGTAAAGCCAACCCAGGTTGCGTGCGGCTTTTTCTTCTGGTTTGGTCGATTGGTTTCGGTGGCGCTGGTGTCTTTTTTTTCTGGCTCTCGTTTCTGTCACCAATTCTCAATTCTCGCGCCGCAATGGATTGGCCGCAAACCGAATGCACCATTCTTTCTAGCAAGGTTGAAGTCCAGTCGGGAGAAGATGGTGGATCGACATACCATGCCAAACTCGAATATGAGTATCTCGTCGACGGCGTTCAGTACCAGAACGATCGCTATTCGTTCGACCAGATGAACGGGTCCTCTGACTACGCCAATCAAGTCGTTCGTCAGAATGGAGTCGGCACGAAACAAGTCTGTTTTTATGATCCCGCGCAGCCCAGCCATTCGACTTTGGTTCGCGAATTGAAACAAACTAACTATTGGTTTGTCCTCTTTCCTTTGCTTTTCATTGCAGTTGGTTCTGTCGTATTTTGGATTGCTGTTTTCAAAATGCGCCCAAAAAAGAAGACAGCATTCGCAACTGAAATAGACAAAACCAACTTCGCCATCGCAAAAAAGTCATCGGACTCAAAAGACGATCCGAATCCCGCCGACCTGTTAGACCAGGAATGGGCCAAACCTCAAAAGCTTAAATCAGGAGCCTCTCCCTCAGCCAAATTTTTAATCACCCTCGGCATTTCAATTTTTTGGAATGGAATTGTTAGCATTTTTCTTTATCAATTCTTGTTCGAATCCAATGAGTTGTGGGTAAAGATATTCATGGGGCTCTTCCTGACACCATTCGTTTTGATTGGCTTGGTTATGATTGGAGCAGCCGTCTATACATTCATGGCAATCTTCAATCCAAAAATCGAAATAGCCATGAGCACGGGCGCTGTCCCGCTTGGTGAAGAAGTGGATATCGCGTGGGAAGTTGTCGGAAAAGCCTCTCGAATTCGCCATCTAAACATCGAAGTCCAAGGCCAACAACTCGCAACGTTTCGCCGTGGAACTTCCGACTTTACAGATACCGAAATATTCGAACGAATCCCAATTTGTGATATCGAAGCACAACCTGATATTCAATTTGGAAGCGTCAATATCGTTATTCCGGAGGCAACGATGCACACGTTCGAGGCCAACAAAAACAAAGTCACTTGGACGATCGTTGTATCTGGCAAGATTCCTTGGTGGCCGGATGTTACGGAAGAATTTCCGTTTCGCGTCTCGCCATAAATTTTCCCCAGCGAATTTACATTAACTCGTCGCTTCACCAAACTTTCGATTTCAAAGTCAATCCATGCCAACCAGCGAACTGAATATCGTCTTTGACGGGCGACCAAATTTCCGGCCAAACGATCTCATTACTGGAACCGTTTCTTGGAAGGGAATCGAAGCTGACGACTTGGAGTGCCGCTTGATCTGGTACACCCAAGGTAAAGGCGACCAAGATTTCGAAACGATACAAACCCAGCCAATTCAATCGACATCTCCGAATGGGTCAGCGCGTTTTCAATTCGTCGCGTCCAACCGCCCCCATAGTTTTTCCGGCAAGCTGATCTCACTGACCTGGGCTGTTGAAGTCGTCCTGTTTCCTTCTCGCGAAGGCCATCGCAAAACGATCTATATCTCCAATCAAGGTACGGAGATCATCCTCGACAAAAGTTATGATGATGAATTAATGAAACCTTTCATCAAGGTAGTTTAGTGACGATGGCTAACACGACCTCAGCAACTCACATCAAAGCTTCGCGTCTCAATGGATTTTTGCCAGCTTGCGACAACCCCGTTAACATCGAACGAGTGACTACACTCCCATTCATGCTCGTCAAATTTGATTGGGATTATCATTTTGAATCTCTAGCCCAGTTGAACTTTCGCGCCGCAATCGTGGGCCCAATGGGAAGTGGCAAAACAACGTTGATGAACGAGTTAACTAACCAGTTAAACGAACGAAAGTACAAAACTCACCAGTTGTTTCTTCCTCACGAATCAAATCACCACCGCGAAATGATCAACTGCGCGATTCGTGAATCTTTAAGCAACCACAAAATTGTCTTGGTTGATGGCATCGAGCGAATCTCGATGCTTCAACGGCATCACTTGTATCGCAAAACCAAACAGAGTGCCGGGCTTATTATCAACGTTCACAAGCCATGCCGATTACCGACGTGGTATCGTTGCTCAACAAGCCCTGATTTGATGTGCAAATTACTGACGCGACTTGGACTCGACCAACCGTCGATACAGACAGCAGGGCAGGTCGCGTTTTCAAAACACAATGGAAATATTCGTTTGGCACTTCGCGATCTCTATGATCAGTTCTCATCCGGTGAGTTCAACTCAATCTTGTCGCGATAATAGCTTCGCCATTCCAAACATTCCGGACTTCCCGTTTCGAAATCTCGGCAAATTCTGGGTCGGAACTCATGGTTCTTGCACTGCCGAGTTTCCATATCCAACCAAATGCAAGGACCATCAAACGTCGAAGGGTCCTCGCCATATTCGGGCTTTGAATACTGCGCAACATGCGCCGACCATTCATCCTTCAACTCTTTTGGCATCGCATGCCAATACGATTCGCCAGGATGACCATTGAGCAACTCTTGGCGGCGAAGCGGATCCGATTCAATTTCCTTGAGCAGTTCAGGATCGGAATCAATTTGAGCATGGGTCATCGGCTCACGAGGCAAAATGTAAGCCGGATAGCCCATGTGAAAACAGCAGACGCCGCACCCCTCGCAGGCAGCGATAACCGGAAGTTCACTTTTGTTTTGCGGCATCTTGCTTCGACTCATTCCAACTCATCAATTCCAACTTCGGCCAATCTGCTCGAAATCACAGTTTCGATCTTACCCTCAAATATCAGTCAAACTCAACATCGGGTCTATGATCACAATCACAGAATAGCGCAAAAACGAACCGCCATCGAAATGACGGCGGTTTCAGCTCGAATCAAATTAGTTTAACAACAGACAGCGACTAGTTATGCTGAGCCAACAAATCCTGCTTCTTCGCGACTGGAACCGACGTTTTTGCTGACTGAATCCAAGCCTCCGCACCACCAGCGACGTAGCCAGTCTTGCCTAACAGATTCCCATATGAATCGACAAACAATACCGTTGGATAAGAAGTAACGTGGTGACCGAATTTCGCTTTTAGTTTTTGGTTCTGAGTTTTGATGGCTTCAGGGAGGACGTAACTTTGTGGAAAGTCAACTTCAACCTTAATCACGTTGTCTGTTGACCAGCGAGCGAACTGATGCGTTGTAAAAACTTCATGAGACAACTTGCTGCAGTAACTACACCAATCGCTTCCGGAAAAGACAAGCATGATTGGACGGCCTGACTTTTTTGACTGCTCAGTTGCCACGTCATAAGAAACAACCCACTCGGCGTATGCTTTCTTCATGATTGGCTGATCTGCCGTTACGTTTTCCGGCTGACAAATCGTGATGACTGCCAAGGCGAAAACTCCGAGGAAGAAAAATTTGGCGTTGCTTGCGTTCTTATTCATCTTGGTCTCTTTCTACTGCGGTTCTGTGTGGGATGTTTATCTGATCAAGCTCAATTGCACCGCGTGTGCCAAGAACGATTCGGGGAAGCCAAACCCCCAATCTGGTCTGTTTTCCGTAGGGTTAAAACGTTTGAGCCGATTGTGATACCAATCAGCAGAAAAGCCTGACTCAAACGCGTTGAACTTATGCGACGTTCAGGTTTCGCAAAAACATCATGAATCTGTTTTGCAGGACAACTGAAACCAGATCATGCTGGACTGGGTATACCCCAATCACACTTCAACCCCGCTCTCAAAGGCCGCATTCATAGCATCATGTGGAAGTTCTTCCTGAAATCACTACTGGTACTCGGTGTCCTTGGAGCGATTGGCTACTTTTCGTATCCGTACGTAGCAAAGCAAATAGCCGAACGAAATAAACCTCGGTGGCGGACCGTCCAACTGGATTTGGGGACCATCACAAAGAACGTCAATGCAACGGGAACGGTAAAACCAACGAAGTCAGTTCAAGTTGGCTCGTTCGTATCGGGTCCCATCGACAACCTGTACGTTGAGTTCAATCAGGAAGTCAAACAAGACGAAATTCTTGCGACCATCGACCCACGCTTGTTCGCCGCCAACGTTGCGCGAGACAAGGCAACCCTAGCAATCCGTCGTGCCGATGTTCGACGGGTTGAGGCGTTGCTTCAACAGGCCACCAACGACGAAGCGAGAGCGAAACGACTGCGTGCAAAGAACATCGACTTCATTGCTCAAACTGAAATGGATCGGCTCAAGTTCTCCCGACTTTCATTGATTGCACAACTAACAATTGCCAACGCGTCCGTGGATCAATCCGATGCCAGTCTGACCAATATTCACAAGCGAACCTCGACTATTGCAAAATTCGCTCTCCAGAAGACGGCATGATCATCGATCGCAAAGTCGAACCGGGGCAAACGCTTGCCGCTCAGTTTCAAACGCCCGAGATGTTTGTCGTCGGAGTGGGAATGCGGGAAAAGATGCATATCTTCGCGGATGTTGATGAATCCGAAATCGGCATGATTCGCCAAGCTGCCTTGACCGACCAACCCGTTACATTTTCCGTCACGGCATACCCGGATGACTTGTTCGAAGGCAAGATCGAAGAGGTTCGATTCAGCTCAGCCGAGACTCAAAACGTGGTGACTTATCCAGCTGTGGTCGGTTCGCCTAACCCAGAGCTGAAACTTCTACCAGGCATGACCGCTGACCTTTCTTTTCAAATTGAAAAACGAGAAAACGTAAAACGGATTCCTAAATCTGCGCTACGATTCTATCCTCCCGACAAGAAACACGTTCATCCCGACGATCACGGCATCATCGACGGATCGGATTTTGCCAAACAGGAAACCGAGAACGATGAAGAGAATCCAGAAGAGCAACTATCCAACACAGAACGATTAAAAACCAAAACAAAACCCAAGAAGCACGTTTGGGTCGATGACGGCGAGTTCCTAAGGGCTGTTGAAGTCCAAATCGGCCTCAGCGACAATCGGTTTGTTCAGATTCTATCTGGCGAACTCGATGATTCCGATAATCTCGTGATCGGGCAAAAAGCGAAGGGCGAGGAATAATCGAAACATGGGTTTCACTACGACTTTCATGATCG
>CAYMFZ010000001.1:6846-22648 GCA_964389585.1 uncultured Pirellulaceae bacterium
CCACGTTGACGGTGCTTGGAGTCGTCATTGGAATTGCTGCGGTAACGACGATGGTTTCAATCGGTCAAAGTGCCAGCGCGTTGGTTCAAGGCGAATTGGAAAACTTCGGCACCAATGTCGTTGTGATTACGCCTTCCCAGCGACGCAGAGCAGGGGTTCGAACCGGCAGCGTCAATACGCTGACTTCGAAGGATGCTCGTTCAATCTCTTCAGAGTGTTCGGCGATTCTTGCAACAACTCCCTTGGTGGGAACGGGTGGCCAAGTCGTTTTTGGCAGATCGTAAGTATGCGACGTAGCGGAATTCGAGGGTTCAACGTTTCCAGTTGGCGACTTATCGAGATCAATGCTTGGTCCTGGCGATTCAAGAGCTGGTATCGAATCAATCTCGCCTTCCAATTCAGAATCCCGCAGCATTTCTTGCCGACGCTTAGACTCCCGCTCGTAGTCCAAGTCTTCCAAATTGAACGCATCATCCGATGTTTCATCTGACTCTGAGTAACGGTCAATCGGTCCGTCTAGGCTAACTCGCCCCTGATAGTCTTCGCGGGAACGACGCAGCCCGAGTAACCGTGGTCCCAATGAACCGAATCGTTCTTCAACAAACGTAACGCCATGCGTCTCCAGAATGGTACCAGTCTGGCGCTCGACATTTGCCAGCTCTGTGTTGTACTGAGTGATTGAACGAGCTTCTTGCGAAACTGCATTACCCCAATCAGTAATCGCTTGAAGCACGTTGATAAACTCGCGGCGCCCGGCAAGAAAATCGCCAATTTGATTTTCAAAATTCAGCCGAGCCGCTTCACGGGCTTCTTTGAACGCGACGTACTGCTCGAAAAACTGAGCAAGGTTTCGATAGTTGATCGTTAGTTGGTGAACCATTTGGTGAATCCCCTGATCGAGATTCACGCGGTCACGTGCAATCAACAACTCTTGGCGTCGAAGTGACGCTCGGCCTTGCCGCAGTCCCAAAGGAACAGAAAAGCTTACACCCAAATTGAATCCCGCAAATCGACCGGGATCGTTGCGAAGCCGATCTCCGTTGGGCATTTCGCCACTCAATCCATCCCAACGATAATTCGCAATTCCGTCCAACTGCGGTCTGGCTTGATTGTCGACTTGCTTGAGCGACTGGCAGTCGGCCTCAAGTACCAGCTTTAGTTCAATGATATCAGGACGATAAAGTTCAGCCATTCGAACGATCTCTTCCCAGTCAAAATCAACTCGCCTCAATTGCGGCGTCGACGTCGGTACGAGCACGGAAGTGTTTGATGGATCGAGACCGAGAATATTTCTGAGAGCAGTTTCATTGAGCAACAAAGTCGAACGGGCTGCAATCAAATTAGCCTTGAAGTTCGCCAACGCAGATCTGGTTTGCGCAACGTCGGCAAGATTAACGATGCCTTCTTCCTGCCTGGCAATCGCTCGCTTGTAGGCGAACTCAGCTTGTTCGATTTGTTGTTGCCGCGCCCAAACATCCACGCGGGCAGATACCAAGTTCCAATAGGCCGCCACCACACCGCGAACCAGCTCTTGGACGGCATCTTTGAATTGAAAATAGGAGCGCTCAGTGTTGATTCTTGCTACGACGACCGGTGCAAGATTTACATCTCGTCCGTAGCCACGCATCAATAATGGTTGCCGTAACGCCAACTCAACGAACGAGCGGTACTCAGGTTCCAGCGGAAATACACCGGGCTCAAAATAGGAACCAATCGCGTTCCCATTCATCGACGCAGTGCCACCGTTAAACATCCGCTTACTCAGACTGGCAGTCGTAGTGATTGAATCCGAACTTGAGCCTGCAAAAATCGACCGATTGGGATCTAATGGATCGAATTGGGCACCCGGGCGATCTGTTTTTCCCATCGTCGAACTAATATCAAACGTCGGGTCGAAAACTGCGTTTTGAATGTCGATTTGAGTGTTTGAAATAGCGACATCGTAGATCCATGCGATCTCCCAACCCAACGAGATTCAACAATTCCCTTGCGCGGTGTCGCCTCTGTCGGCTGGAAACGCCCTTGGCGTAGAGCAGCGGAAGCTCCACATTTTCCTCGGCTGAAGTTCGCGAAAGCAGGTTGAAATTTTGAAACACAAAACCAATCTTGCGATTTCGAATTTTCGCTCGTTGGTCCCGATTCATTTCAACGACTTGCTCAGTATCAAGCAGGTAGCTGCCAGAGGTCGGTCGATCAAGACAACCAAGCGTATTCATGAGCGTCGACTTGCCTGATCCTGAGGGACCAATGAGCGCCACATACTCCCCTCGCTCAATATTGAGCGTCGTACTGCGCAACGCGTGGACTTTGATCTCACCAAGATCGTACGTTTTCGAAACATCGTTTAGTTCTATGAGTGCCAAAGAAAATCCAAGTCAAAATCCAGAAGAATCAAGCTTCAATGGCCAACACTAGATCAGCCATCCCAAACTATACTTCAAAACTTCGAATTTGTTTCGCGAACGTTCGAAAGCCTCTGCATTGGCTATCATTGGCTCGTACGATCCATCAGTTCAATCGCCAACTCGTTTGACGCATCCAATCGAGAATGTCACCAAACCAAACGTATCCCAAGCTTCTCTTACCACAGTCGATCTTGGCGATGACTTCGGCGCCTATCGTTTTTCGAATGTTCTGACTTGAGTCGATCGAAGCGTAAATCGAGATGCCAGCCACTCCGCTTTCTGAGACTTCAAGTCGAGTCGCCACGGAATCAACTTCAGCGTCGTACTCATCTTCTGAGGCCGTTGCCTGAACAAATTTGACCTTGAGCGACTCTTGGGAGTTTGCGATTTGATCGACAAGGTGGCCCAAACGTTTTTCTGGAAGCAAGAGTTCCAATTGCCAATCAGCTTCCTCGTTCATGACTTCCAACAACAAATCTCCGCGGCCAACGGGCCGACTCGCCAACACCTCTCCGGGCTGAAAAGTCGCGACCGAGCCGTCAATGCTTGAGCGAATCAGCGAACGATCAAGCAAGATTTTTTGCAGCTCTAACTGTTGCTGGAGCCCTTCAATCTCTAATCCAAGCTGAACAATTTTCGTATTGAGCGAAATTAACGCGGCATTCGAAAGTTCGGCGGACGTCTCGTTGAGCTGGGCTTTGTAGGCTCCAAGCAACTTCGTTTTTTCGATCAAACTATTGGTCAGCGAAAGATGTTTTGCGTTGAGAGACTCACTTGTTAGTTGGATTAAGGGTTGGTTTCGTTGAACGCGTTGCCCACTCGTCACCAACACGTTTTCGACTTGGCCATCAAAAGGCGAGTACGCTCGAAATTTCTGAACCGGCATCAGCTTGCCAGCCGCCTCAACTTGATACGGAACCTGAACTAACGCAAGCGCCGCAACGACTGCGATTGCAAGCCCCGAAGCAACCATGGTTTTGACACGAGTCAGTTTGGCTTTCTTGACAAATCCTCCCAACCGGCGTCGAGCTGGCAGCAAGAATACTCCCTCTTGCCTGACCGCATGATAAACCGCTTGAGCAACATGAGGCGTCAATCGCTCAACCATTTCGTAGTTAGGCATCTCGCGTGAATTGAACTGCTCAAGTAGCAAAACACCAATGGCGGTTTTGTTCGAGTGATGCACATTGGAATCAAAATCAATTTTTTCAGGTTCGAAAAGTGGTATTGCGCGGATCCAGGATGCGCCCGATTCTTCAATGTAAGTCGCCGCCAAATCCAACGACCTATTTTCAGTTTCACGATCAGTCGGATCGAACACAACTTCGCGACCTGAGTCGACAACGAAAGCCGCAAGCTGTTCCACGGCGCGGATCATATTGGACTTTTTCGAAAGTTCATCTTGTCCACTGACGGCAGCGACCTTGATTGGGCCTCCACTGGATGTGGCCAGGCTGACGCGGTCGCACCCAGCCAATCGCCGAGCCTCAGTTGTCGCCGTTGCAGCAACATAGTCCAAATCATTCTGGTTATTCAGCAGTAGAACAAAAGCCTCGACATCAAAACAGGAATCGAAATCTTTGCCAGAATCGGTTTTAGAAAGATCTAATCGAGCGTTTGATTTGGATTCATACTTCCGATTCGATTCGCGACCAAGTGACTTTTCAATAGCGACGTCTCTTTCACGAGTATCTTGAGTCGAATGTAGTTTCTTATCAGGATCCGAAACCGTGGGTTGAGATGGTTCATAGTCTCGACCAGAAACTGACTGAGGCGGTTGCGATCGTTGACTAAGGAACTGTGACGCCTCTCGAACGTGAGCGTCGATAAATTGTTGATCTGAGCTGGTGGGCTTATGAGTCATGATCAACTCGAAAACGCCCACTGATTCTTGCTCCAGGAAAATGGGAGCCAGCATAAGTCGTTTCGTAACCAACTGGACTTGATTGGATTCTTGAAACTCAACGACTTGGACCTTGCCACTGAATAATGCTTTGCTGATCAGGTCTCGGTGTCGCTCAACGATTTCAGGTTGCTCGAACGACTTGAAGCGTTCAACATTTGAGCAAGCGATTTTTGCAAGTGCTCCAATCGAGTTGAGCCCCCATACTTGTGCTGCCTCAATGGACGAACGTTTAACCAGACTAAAAAGTAAGTCTTCAAAAAAGCTTGCTGCGGTTCGCGTTTGCGGAGTGCCAGTCGCTTGTTTGGCTTTTGCTTTAGATTGAGCCATCAATGCGTCCTTGCACTTGGGTTGAAGATCTACAGGTTTTGCTGAAAGTGTAGGTATTGTCCCCAAATTAAAGTTGGCCCGTCAAGATTGACTTGGATTCATCATGGTGCGTAAAAAAGTGACTTTGCGAACTGAAGTTTGAAACGAAGTCTGGACTGATCGTGCGAATCGGGCAGGCTAGGTTTCATGTAAATTCGCCGAATTCTTGCTTCCCCATTCAAAAAACCGACTGCGAGAAATTCGAAATGAGCTTATAACTGTTGTGAGATCGAGTTGATATTGAATTGAATGAAGAAAGGAGTAGTAATCTAGTGGATGATCTCGACGACTTGTTTGATTTCACGAAACAAGCTTCGGCAAATTCCACTGTTGATGCGGATACTTTTGATTCTCCACTTGGCTCAATCGTTTCAGGTATTCCTCCACAACTCTTGACGGTCCTTCGACCCTATTTTGAAGAGCGCGAATTCGAGGATCACTCCCACCTCATTCGTCAGGGCGAAGCCGGAGACTGCCTTTACGTCGTTGTCAGTGGAAACGTCCGAATCTTTTCAGAAGACGAAAGTGGCAGCGTCAATCTGATTGACCGTTCCGGACCAGGAGAAGTCCTTGGCGAGATGGCGTTACTCACAGGCGAGTCTCGAAGCGCAAGTGTTGTGGCTGAAGGCCCTGTCAAAGCAATGGTGCTGTCGGCCAAAGTGGTTCATGATCTCGCTGAAGAACACGTAGAGTTGTCCAAACTCCTCTCCAACATCGTAGCGAAACGATTAGGATCCGTTGAGTACGATGCCTTGGCGGGAAAAACGTTAAGTGTTTTCCGATTGAAACGTCGATTGGGCAAAGGCGGAATGGCGGTCGTCTACGAGGCCACGAACCCTTCGGACAATGAAACAGTTGCCTTAAAAATGATGAGCCATCGTCTCGTTTACGATTCAACGGCCCGTGCAAATTTTGAACAAGAGTTTGAGCTACTTCAATCGTTCGACTCTCCCTACATCGTCAGCACCTACTCTCGGTTTGCTGCGTTTCATACCTATTTTTTGGTCATGGAATTTTGCGAAGGACGCCCGCTCGATGAGATTGTTGATTCCGGCCCATTACCCGAGCCTGAGCTGCAAGTCATTTACGAGTCACTTCGAAAAGCACTTGAGTATGCTCACAACAAAGACGTCATCCACCGTGACGTGAAACCCAGCAACATGATTCAACTCACGACTGGCGAAGTCAAGTTAATGGATTTTGGATTGGCAATTCCAATTGACGAACTCGGCACGTCCAAAGGAATATCTGGAACCTCGCGCTACCTCGCTCCAGAAGTTCTTTCCTACCAACCGCCATCGATCAAGTCCGATTACTTCTCGGCAGGAATGACTATGCTCGAGCTAATGATTGGAAGACGCTACGTTGTCGGTGATTCTTTCGAATCGGTGATTCAACAATTGAAGCGATGGAGAACCCCCGATATCGGTCTCATTTGTCCTGAAATCAGCGATGAACTAATCCAACGGGTGACCAGCCTTTTGAGCCCCGTCGCAAACGAGCGAGCAATGCTTCCGATAAAACTCGACTGACGTCCCTCAAATCGTTCATGGACAGTCCAATCAGCGTCAACATCGCCGCGCTCTTTGTCGTCCCCATCTCTCGCTGAAATTTGACATCCAACGGCTGGCAAATCAAAATCGGTTCCCCGCATCAATGTGATCCCAGCTCCCCAACTGGTGTTGATGAAAATGATGACGAAGTTTCTTGTCATCGCGATCTCGGAAACCAACAGCGAAATCCACCAACACGTTATCCATTCATGCTACTAAACCGAGAAAACTGGAAGCTGCACAGGTTTTGGTTCCTCTTGTTCGTGATCGGTTGTGTTATCTCGCTGATCGCCATGATCAATTTTAAGAATAAATGGATTGCGTTTCCCGGCGGCAGCAGTACCTCTGGCTACCTATTGGGTGTAGCCGCTGGATTGATCATTGTCTTTGAGATACTTCTCTGGCCAAGAAAGAAATTGTTTCGGCATTGGAGAATCGGTCGCGCGAGAACTTGGATGAGCGCCCACATCTGGCTGGGCTTGCTAACGGTTCCATTAGCAATTGTTCATGCCGGAATTCCATGGGGCGGATCATTGGCATCAATGACAATCATCCTTCTACTGCTTGTTGTCGCCAGTGGAATTTTTGGTTTGGTCGTTCAGAACATACTTCCCAAAAAAATGACCGAAAGAGTTTGTGGCGAAACGGTCTACTCACAAATTCAATCCGTATCACGGCAAATCGTGGCTGAATCCGACGCGTTGATTTCTGCTTCGACTGGAACCAACGTCGGCAATACCGATTGGAGCGAACTCTATCCTGCCGACAAAGGCGGCAAGGACCACGAGAGTGTTTTTGTTGGCGCAAGCCGATCAATCGCAAACATCTATGGTCGCGCCGTTGTGACAGAGCTTCCGGAAAAGCCGATTGCCAACACGGAGATTGTCGCCTCAGCTTATGAATCCGAGATTAGAAACTATCTTGAATTCGGCAAGAAAGGACAATCGAAATTAAAAGACAGTTCAAAGCTGCGTTTTTACTTCGCCGATTTAAGTGGCAAAGTAATTCCCGAAGCCCAGTTCCTGATTAGCCACCTGAAGGAAGCATGCGATGAGCGACGTGATTTAGACCGGCAAGTCATGATGCATCACTGGCTACATTTGTGGCTTGCCGTTCATCTTCCGCTCTCTTTGGCTTTGTTGGTTTTGCTAATTTGGCACGCCATCGTGGCTACAAAGTACAGCGGCATTTTTTCATTTTTCTAATCCCAGGATCGTTCAAACATGCCAAAGAATAGTCTGGCAAAAGCACGAGCCCTACGGATTGGACTCGGCTCTCACAAAAAAGATACGCTCGCGCGGTACCGTAACTTTATTACGATCGCCGTAGTCGCCGGTAGCGTTGCCTGGTTAGCAGCCAGCTATCTGAGTCCGCAGAAAATGGCGAGTCGATTCAGTCCGGGCGCGGTTTCCAATGCGCATGCAAACTTAAGTTGCGACCGTTGTCACGATTCCACCGCGCCACTAAGAGACGCAACGTTTCTGTCACAATGGCGAAATCGAAACGCGAAACCAAATGAACTTTGGCATCGTCCAGCCGATCAAATGTGCACAAGATGCCATCCAGTTCCTGGTGATCCCAACTCCGCAAACGACAAACAAACACTCGCTCTCGCAAACCAAGAAATCGAACAACTGATTCCAATCTCTCCACATACATTGAATCAAAAACCGGAAACGGTTGACAGTTGTGCAAGTTGCCACGATGAACATTTGGGGATCGATCACATCCCATCAATCGTCAAAGACACATCGTGTGTCAATTGCCACCAAAATCTCGAAGCCTCTTTGAAGGTTGCTTCCACAACTGCGACGAAGATTACAAGCTTTGAGAACCATCCTGAATTTAGCTCACTCAGCACAGACAACGGCACTTTAAAATTCAACCACCAAATCCACATGTCCGTTGGTTTGATGCGCGACGGCGCAAAATCGAGTCAAACCAAAACGAAACTTGACTGGAAGAATGACCCACGACTCGCTGGGCAATTCAATTCAGACAAAGTCGCGTTGAACTGTAGCTTTTGCCATGAACCCACGGACGCAAGTGGAAAGAATCTGGCTTCAGCGAACGTGGCATCTGGCGGGCGACCGCTTTCAACTGGACGAAACATGTCGATGCCAGTTTACGAACGCAATTGCCAAGTCTGTCATGAAATTGATTTGGCCGCCAAACCGGAACTTGGGTTCACCAAAAATCTCCGAATCGAACACGGTGCAGACCCTCAAAGACTATCCGGAACTCTGAACGCCTATTTTGCATTGGAAGCAATCGCTCCCAAGGAAATCAAATCGGCGATTCCAGATAATGTCGACACCACGCAAGAGCTTCCGGTCCGACTTTGGGACATCGCCAATCCAAAAACCGAAGTCGCGGACGAAATCCGAAATCACTTTAACGAAGCACTCGTTCAAACAAGGATGAATTGTGTGTTTTGCCATCTGACTGCAGACGATGATTCTGGTCGAGGCATTCCTTCGATTCGCAAAAACTCAGATGGTTTAGTTGTCGAATCAAACTGGTTTAAAAAGTCGCGATTTGATCACTCTGCGCATCGCGATGTCAATTGCATTCACTGTCACGAAAATTCCGGCGGCAAGGGATCGCTATTGTCCAACAACCAAGACTATTCACTTGATCGCCCGATGATCAAAGGCTTGGAAAGCTGTCTTGAATGTCATCGAGAAGGAACGGTCGTCGCACCAGCACGAAAAGGCCCCATCAATTGCACCGCATGCCACACCTATCACGGAGGAGGAAATCGAGTTTTCGTTTCTGATAGTAGTGAGCAGCCGAAAGGCGACAACTGAACAAGCAACATAACACCGAGCGACGAACAACCGAATCCGTTAACCCGGTTTCACGGTCGCTGCACGTACGAATATTGACGGTGTTTAGCACCGCCGTCCTAATCGGTGTTGTCATCAACTTCTTACCCGGATCGAGCGAAGACCAACATATCGCCCATGGCGCTAATGGCGTCCAAAACCTAGCTAAACCGAACCAGCAACCAGCAACAACATCAGGCTCACATCGGCTTTCAATTGTGTCCTGCATCGCTTGCCATGGCTCGAAGGTTTTTACCGAATCAAATCCTGAGTCAAACGAACCAAGTGGACTTTGGAAAAGCGCCTATCAAATTTGGTCAAGCCAAGACCCGCACTCTAATGCTTACACGACGTTGAATTCTGCGCAGTCACAACAGATTGTAAAAGCTCTTGCCGCATCCGACTTACCTTTAGCAACCGCTCGTGAGCTAACGGTCGAAAACGATTCGTATCAAGCCATCCTTAATCAACGTTGCGTCTCGTGTCACAGTTCTGTCCCTCCCGACCTAGCAAAAGAAACCGCTACTCTCCGCGGCGAAAGCGTATCACGTAACAGCCTTTACATGTCCAATGGCGTTAATTGCCATTCGTGTCACAGCATCGACGACTTACACGACCCTGATGGAAATTCATGGATCCAAGAACACGTGATGGAAAGCTGGACCACGGAGTTTGACGAGGAGTCATCCGGATTAGCCAACTTGAAGGATCTCAAAGTCCGCTCGCAGACTTGCGTGAAATGTCACGTTGGATCCCAAGACCGCGATGTCAATCATGACTTGATCGCAGCAGGTCACCCCCGTTTGGTTTTCGAATTTTCCTCTCACTTGTCGCGGCTCCCTAAACATTGGAACGAGCCAGCGTCACGTGGATTTCACATTGAGTGCTGGTCAACTGGAAATCTAGTCGCTGCCGAGTCCACGCTTCGATTACTTGATTCTCGAGTTCAGCTTGTTGCCACTGAAAACGGTGCTTGGCCAGAGTTTTCAGAATACAACTGCCACAACTGCCATCACGATCTTTCGGCGTCTTGGTACGAGTCATTTGTTAACAAAGAATTCGGAGTTCCAACTTGGGGAACATGGGCATTTCCAAACTCAAGTTCAAACAACGTAAATGAAATTCGAGCGGAAATGCAAAAACCTTTCCCCAAACTCGACTTGATCCAATCGCTTTTAGACAACCGCGAAACTCTTGGCCCGATCTCAAGCTTCGACCATGTTTATTCCTACCTCGAACAATCGCCGCAACTAAACTCGGATGAGATCTACAACTGGTATCTGGCTGTGCAAGCTTGCTTGAAAGACTTTCCGGCTGACGACCAAATCAAATCCACAATTCGCCCATCAATTAAAAGACTTGAAGAGATTTTGGTCGCGCCTTTTATGGATCGTTCAAACAACAAAGCCGACTTGTCCAGACGCGACTTCACTAGCGAAGAAGTCAGAGCAACGATCGCTGAAATCCAACAGATGATCTTGCCGGCACTTCAAAATCAAAGAGACCGACTTTCTAACCAATGACAACCGTTCTCAAAAAATGATCGTTCAAGAACTGCACAACATTCAACATCGCCACGGCTACTTGCCGGCGAAGGAACTACGCGCTTTGGCTGGGCGATCAGGCACCCGCCTACATCGGCTTCAGGAAGTCGCCAGTTTCTTTCCACATTTTCGATTGGAACCACCCGATCCAATCCAAGTCAGAATTTGCCAAGACATGTCATGCCAAATTCGTGGTGCTTGTGACTTGATCAAAAAATTCAAGAAAGCCGCCGACAATTTCAACGGCCCGAAGATCGATGTCGAAGGCGTGTCGTGCCTCGGTCGTTGCGATCGTGCTCCCGCTGCGTACGTTGGTGCTACGATTGAGCATTCAAATTCAAACGGCAGCGGCCATGTCGATCATCACGAACACGTTCACTATTACATGAACGTCGATCAGTCGAGGCTTGCTGATGTCGTTAAGAAAACTGCCAAGGCTGTTCAAAAGCACTCCCCTGAAATATTGCCGAAGTCAGAATCCGACATAGCCTGGCAGCCTAATCAAACCGACGATTGGAGCATTGATGTCTACAAGGGAAAGCCAGACAACGAGTGCTACATGGCGATCCGTCAATTTATAGAGCGACAAGACTTGCGTCGTTCAGATGAAAGTTGGCGCGTTGACGAATCCGTTCTTGCAGAAGTCGAGGGAGCACTGCGAGGTTCCTTGGCGGAACTCGATTCCGAAAGCCAAAGAATTTTGGTCTCATTGTTTACCGCAAACCTCTTAGGCATGGGAGGTGCAGGCGGGCGTGCTTACAAAAAATGGTTTGAAGTCCACCAGGCCAAAGGCGACATAAAATATGTCGTTTGTAACGGCGATGAAAGTGAACCCGGAACTTTCAAAGATCGCGAAATTCTCTTGCGCTCCCCCCACCTAGTCGTCGAGGCCGTCACGCTCGCCGGTCTGCTCGTTGGTGGCAATCGAGGTTACATCTACATTCGCCATGAGTTCGAAGAGCAAATCGAATCGGTCCGCGCTGAAATCAAACGCGCCGAGCGTTTGGGCGTTTGCGGCGACAACATCATGGGCTCCGAACGTTCGTTTCCAGTTGAGGTTTTTGTCAGTCCTGGTGGGTACATTTGTGGCGAACAAACCGCATTGATTGAAGCGATGGAAGACAAGCGAGCGGAGCCACGCAATCGTCCTCCCGAACTTCAAACCAATGGACTTTGGGATTGCCCAACGCTCTTAAACAACGTCGAGACTTTGGCTTGGGTCCCCGCGATCGTTCTGCGAGAGAACGGAAAATGGTTTGCTGATGCGGGCAGTGTTGTGAAGGAATCGTTTAAAGGGCGACGATTTTTTTCAATCAGCGGCGACGTTGCGAAACCTGGCGCCTACGAAGTTCCCATCGGGCTCACATTTGGCGAATTGGTTGATGAATTTGCAGGCGGAATGAAAGACGGAATGACTTTCAAGGCAGCGGCTTTATCAGGCCCGTCAGGTGGATTCACTCCTCGAAAGATTCCAGTTGAATACTTGCCCGCAAGATGGACTTCGAGCAACTTACCCGAAGACGCATCCCATTTTGATTTGTGGAATATGCAATTGGACATTCCCGTCTCGCGATCAATGGGTGTGATGATGGGTGCCGGGATGGTGGTTTTCGGCGATCAAACCGACATGGTGCAAACCGCGTTGTCGGCGACTACGTTTTATCGAAACGAGTCATGCGGAAAATGTGTGCCATGTCGAATCGGCTCGCAAAAACTGGTTGAACTGTTGACTGACATTTCCAATCGAAAATTCACCATCGAAGAAATCTATGGAAGCAACTCCGATGAACCCAATGGCATGAGCGGGCTCGTCAGCGACTTGTCTGAAACGATGAAGCTAACTGCGATTTGCGGACTGGGAACCGTTGCCTCAAATCCAGTTTGGACGTTGTTGAACTACTTCCGATCTGACATCGAACTATATGCAAAAACTAGTAATTCAAAAACAAGTGAATCGAAACGCTCTGACACTTAGCCACAATTCAAACACCTGGATTTGTGATTAATACTCCGTAGATCTGAGATCATTGCAACAAAACTTAGAAGATACGTTTCCGTACTTTAGAGAAACAACATGGCAGGCGAACTGTTTAACGAACTGACTCAGATGTGGGAAGAAGAAGGTCTCTTCTCGCGCGACATCGACGGCCAACTCGTTCGCATGGAGTCCGCGACTGAGTCAGACTATTCCAACATGATCACGCTGAAGATCGATGGTCAAGAAATCTCAGTCCCTCAAGCCGTCGCCACTTTGGACGCACAAGGAATCGTAAAGCGTGACGAAAACGGAAAGACGATTCCTCGCAAGACGACCATCTATGACGCGACTCAGCTTCGTTACGTTGGCAATGAGCTAGGAAAAACCAATCCGATTCCAACGCTTTGTCATCGCGAGCACATGTCGCCGGTTGGAATCTGCCGAGTCTGTTGCGTCGAAGTCTTCAAAGAAGTGAAAGACAGAGACGGCAACCTGGTTGCCAAGCCAGGTGGAAAACTTGTCCCCGCCTGTCATCAGCCCGTCGCGAAAAACATGATCGTTCATACGGTCTCGACTCCAGAAACTGACAAAAGCGAGCGGCTTGAAAAATCCATCAAACTCCTGACAGAATTGCTGACATCAGATCACCTTGATCGTAAGCAATCATCTCAACAGTCGTCGCCGAGCGAACTTGCTCAATTAGCAGAGCGAATGAATTGCGACACAAAACGATTTTCGTTTCGCGAGCCGCCGAGCTTTGGATTGGACAACAGCTCACTTTTAATTTCCGTCAATCATGACGCCTGCATTTTGTGCGAACGTTGCATCCGAGGCTGCAATGAGATCAAAGGCAACAACATCATCGGGCGAACAGGAAAGGGATACGACACAACCATTGGCTTTGATCTCAACCTACCGATGGAAGATTCCAATTGTGTTTCTTGTGGCGAATGCATGGTCTCTTGCCCGACTGACGCGCTGACGTTTAAAGAGCCAATCAAATCCGAATGGCATCAAAAAGCGGTCGAGTCTGATGACGGATCCGCCGTTCTGCCCAACGAGCTTATGCAGCACGACTTGTTCAAGTCGTTGCCCTATAAATGGCTTCAATGGAACCAGGCATCGATCGTAAAACGCAACCTTCAACCGGGCGATGTACTTTGTCACTCAGGCGACTATGGCTCAACGGCTTTCATCTTAAGCCAAGGTGAATTCGGAGTTTTTGCTCATCAAAGATCGACGCCCGAAATTAAAAACGGCTCATCAAACATCGGCTTCCTTGAGAAATTCCTTCGCCCCATTCGCGGTCGGGCCAATTCGAAACCGAGAAAGCCGGCGGTTAAAAAAAGCCCAACAGGCGAGCCATCGTTTACGTTAACACCCAAGGATTTGATCTTGGGCGAAATGACCTGCATGAACTTTCAACCTCGATCCGCAACGGTCGTGGCTCAGACCCATTGCGAAGTCTACGAGATTCGGCGAAACGTTTTGTTCATGCTGCAACGGTCGGCTGGCTCGCGCGAAGCGCTCAACAAGCTTTACCGCGAACGAACACTCGCCAATCATATCAACGAACTCGAATTGTTTGATGGGTTGTCCGATACTGAAAAACGGGAGTCAGTCGAATATTTGAAACAGCACGTTAGCTTAAGCTGGGTCGAACCTGGCCAAGCAATTTACGGGGAAGGCCAACCCGCCGATGACGTCTATCTGTTGCGGCTTGGACACGTCAAGGTCACGCAGTCTACAGCGGGGGCCGATCGCGTTTTGACCTACATCAGACCGGGAACGCGACGTAGTTTTTTCGGCGAAATTGGCGTCTTGACCGAAGTCAACGAGAAATATGGCTTAGGCCTTCCAGATGTTTACAACGGTAGACGCAGCGCCACTTGTAGCGCGCTTGACCATGTTGAACTTGTTCGCATCAAGAAAGAGCACTTCTTTCATTTGGTCGCCACCTATGAGTCACTTCGCAATCGCTTTATCGGATTGGCGGAGGATCGTCTTAAGTCCGATGAAAGCAAAAAACAGAAAGAGGTGATGACGCCGCAAACGGAGTTCTTGAAACAGGGACTTTTCAATGCACAAAAACTATTGGTCCTTGATCTCGATAGTTGCACTCGCTGCGACGAATGCGTCAAAGCTTGCGCCGACACGCACGGCGGCGTGACGCGATTAGTTCGCGAGGGATTGCGAATGGACAAATACTTGGTCGCAAGTGCTTGCCGTTCGTGTACCGATCCGTATTGCATGGTTGGTTGCCCCGTGGACGCAATTCACCGTGAGGGCTCGTTGGAAATCCTGATTGAGGACCATTGTATTGGGTGCGGACTCTGCGCCAAAAACTGTCCCTACGGCAACATCAACATGGTAGAGTTTGACGATCGCGGAAAGCCTTACGAGCCCGGTGCTCAAACGGCTAAAGTCGTCAACAAAGCTACGACCTGCGATCTTTGCAGTAGCGTTGGTGTCGATGCGACGAATCCGAAAGATGAAGTCAGTTGCGTTTATGCGTGTCCCCATTCGGCAGCATTACGAATGTCCGGCCCCGATTTACTTGAAAGACTCCAAGAAAGTTTCGCGTCGGAAACAGAGTCCGCTCAGCCAGTAGAGCCATCGTGACTTGAAGGCAGTAGAAAATTCTGGAGAATTCAATTGCTTCGATTGTTTCTGTTCACGAAGCTATTGAGTACCGGCGCGTTTTAGGAATCGACAATGATCGTTGAGAATCGGATTTCGTTTGTAAGACTTTTCAAAGTCATTTGGAAGCGACTGATCATGATCGCAATCATCGCGTTCATTTCCGTTGAGACATTGATCTTTTTCGAACTAACGCCTTACTCGATCGACCGCTCAATTCCGTTGATCATTGGTACTGCGATTGCCATCTTTCTTGGATTTCGAACCAATTCGGCGTACGAGCGTTGGTGGGAAGCCCGAAAAATTTGGGGACGAATTATCAATGACAGTCTAAGTATCGGCAGACTGATGCGTGACTTCGTCGGCGATTCCAATCCCGATTCCAAGGCATTGATCGAACGCTTTTGCTTGCGTCAAGCGGCTTGGGCTTATTCATTCGACCGGCAACTGAAAGGGCAGGGGATTAGCCCAGAAGTCGAAACGTTACTGACAAAAGAAGAATTTGAAGGCTTGAAATCGTCTCCTGATCCGGCTCTTACTCTTTTGCTTGAGCAGGGAAACGAAATCCACTCAGCCTTGAAG
>CAYMFZ010000001.1:22658-46152 GCA_964389585.1 uncultured Pirellulaceae bacterium
TACCAAAGCATCGCACTGCAAGAATTACTCAGCAACCTGACGACGCACTTTGGTGGTTGCAATCGAATCAAGGGAACCAAGTTTCCAACGCACTATTCCTATTTCACAGAAGTGTTTATTTGGATTTTCTTGTTGTTGCTCGGACTGAGTCTACCTTCTCACGGCGGCACTGATGCGCTGAAGGTATTTACGTCCGGTTACATTGCGATTCCCGCGATCATATTGATTGGCTGGGTTTTCTTTATGGTCGAGGGTATCGCGAGATACATGCAAACTCCATTTGAAAACAATCGCAATGTCATTCCGATGCACGCTCTCTCGCGAAAAATCGAAATTGGACTTCGAATGACGATCGGCGAAACCGATGGACTTCCCAAACAGATAGAGCCTGTTGACGGTGCGTTGATGTAACTTCTCCGGCAATCCCAACGAAAATCTAAAGTCTTTCGTTTCTTTGTTATGTAAAATGTGCCGTATCCAAGATTCGTTTCGTTGGGATTTGATGGAGCATAGTCGTTGATTGCTCCGCAAGCAAATCGTTTCACACAGAACCAAAAGTTCCAACTCAACGTTTTAAAAGAACTTAAGCGTGAACACCAATGGCGTTTTGACCACGGAGTGATCAACGACAATCACGATAGAAGTTTCAATCTTCCAAGGCTTCTAAGCTAGGATCTAAACCAATCTGGCGACAAAGCTTTTGTTGTTTATGCTCATTCTCTTGCAAATCTAAACGCTGTTTTTCGTGTAGCTTTTCAATTTTGGATTGGACTCGGTCGAACTGTTTGATCCAACCTGCTCCAAGCTCACTACCGTTTCCGATTCGCGATTTCAAACTTGGTTGACTGCCGCCGATTGAAAAGAGATCGTCTTCCAAGGACAGAAAAAACTGAAAGCTTCCTGGCTGCCCCTGTCTCGCAGTACGCCCGATCAACTGACGATCGATTCGGGAACTTGTGTGGCGTGCGGTGGCGATGATGTGAAGTCCGCCTAATTCTTGAACCGCTTGAGAAACGTGAATGTCAGTCCCGCGACCAGCCATATTCGTGGCGACCGTGACTCGAGAAGGCTGACCAGCGTGCTCAATGATCCTCGACTCACTTTCGTGTTCTTGGCAATTCAAAACTTCGTGCGCGACGCCAACAAATTTTAACGCGGCAGAAATTTGCAGCGAGTTTTCGACAGAAGGTGTGCCAATCAATATCGCTTGACCTAACGTTTGCCGGCGTTTGGCTTCAACGGCAACGGCTGATGCTTTTGCTTTGAAAGTCGCAAATATCCGATTTGGCAAACCAATTCGCTGTGATGGTTTTCTGGTTGGAATTTTGCTCACGCGACGATCATAGACTTTCTTGAACTCGTTGGCGGCTTGCATCGCCGTACCAGTAAGCCCCGCGAGATGACGATACTTTCGAAAATACGATTGCACCGTGATCTTGGCCAACGTTTCCGTGCCAGAACTAATCGAGACAGATTCTTTCACTTCGATCGCCTGATGAAGTCCATTTTGCCATTTGCGCCCATCTGCGATTCGCCCTGTCGACTCATCAACAATCACAACCTCATCATTGTTCACAACGTATTGCTGGCCGCGTTGAAACAGATGGTTTGCAACAAGCGAATTCTCAACCTGCTCGAAGACTTCATCCTTTCCAAAACGTAGAACCAACGGTTGTTCGAAACGTTTCAAAACGTTGAGGCAGCCGAGCTTCGTCAGCGTTGCAGTCCGATGCTTTGGATTCAACTCAAAGTCAGATTGAATTGCCAATCTGCAAGAGACAAAGTGGGAACTCTCGACTAGATCCTGTTTCGCTTTTTCACGCGCGGACTCACCAGCAATAAGCAAAGGCGTTCGCGCGTCGTCAATCATCACACTATCAGCTTCGTCAACCAGTGCGAAAAAGTGTTCTCGTTGAACTCTCTCTGATGAGTCCGCCAAACGGTCTTTCAAAAAGTCAAAACCGAATTCACGAACCGTTCCATAAGTGATATCCCTCGCATACTCAGCCGGACGATCCAATCTCGTCAGGTTTTCGTGAAGGCAACCAACCGTTAGCCCAAGTCGCTCGAAAACCGCTTGAGCAAACTTGGCATCCCGTTTCGCCAGATAGTCATTGGCTGTAATCAAGTGACAACCATTCCCGACAAGAGCATAAACGAAAGCGGGCAACAAGGCAGCCAAAGTCTTGCCTTCGCCCGTTTGCATCTCGACAATATCCCCTGCAAACAACTTTAAGCCAGCTAAAATCTGCACGTCATAGTGCGATTGTTGATGAACCCGTCGCGCGGTTTCGCGAACCAAGGCGTAGGCCAACGGCAACAAGTTTTCTAAATGAGATTTGCTAGTCGCTTGTTGCTGTAATTGAATCGACAATTCCCAAAGCCTGCGATCGGAACTTGAACGCAAAGAATCCGATTGGGTAATAACCTCCTCGACGATTTGGCTGGGCGAATTCCAACGACGCCCAATCCATTTTGCAATCTTATGGAGACTCGACTCTGCCGATTTAGATTTGAAACTTGAATGTGTTTTTAACATGTCTCCAAATCCATTGAGCCGTCGTTTGAGATTCTGTTTTGACTTTTGCCACTCCCTGTAGTCCCTGCATCAAAGCTTCGTGATTCCCCTCAAAACTAACTGTTGCTTGATAATATTCTGTTCCGCTGTTCGAACTACGTGGTCCAGCCGTTCTTGAACTTGCTTTTGTCGTGGCGGAAGAAATTTGAGCGATTGAACCGTTAAGCGTTTCGTTGGGAAGATGTGCCAATTTGATGCGAACTGGTTGTCCAATCTTCATCGAATGAGCGTCGAACTGGTCGATCCGCAAGACAGCTTGAAACTCCTGCTTGGGCGCGATCGTCATCAAATGCGTCCCACGTCCCAAATAACAACCAAGATTTTCTCCATCGATTGGTGTTCCGTGCCAACTGGGCAATTCTCGTTTGGTCTGGAGGCCAGGCGGCGTCACAGGTGCTTCTACGACCCGTCCATCGATGGGCGATTGAAACGACATACCTTTGATTTGTTCGGTTTGATTTTGTAGTTCAGACTCTAATGACTTTAGAGTCTCACGTTCGATCGCGGCTTTTTCTGGCTCAACCATCACCGCTTGTTTACGAACTTCGACCTCCTGAATTAGCTTCTGAGAATGCAATTCCAATTGTCGCTCGGCTGTTTCGAAGCTTGCGAGCTGAATAAGCATTTGTCCGGCGCGAACCGACTGACCTGGCGTCACATGAATTGCCGCTAACTGACCATCAGCATTTGCGTAAATTTTTTGCTGATTGGCGTATTCCAATTCTAAAGGTACCTTAATCGTAAACGGAAGTGGCACAAAGAAAATCGTAAAGACAGCCGCTAGCGCAACGACACCGGTGAAGTACGGCCTCAAGTTTCTAACATTCGAGCCTTGCGAAGCGTGACGTTTTGACGATTTTCGAATTCGATTGAACCAACTCGTTGAGCCAATCACAAGACTCATTGCTCCCACCAACAGTCCCAGAAACTCCAATCGAAATGGCTTCAAAGCCGCGTAGAGAATACAGCAAATTGCGGCGACCAAAAATGTTCGATAGATCGCCGCACAGATTGCATAGGTGAGGAAAAACGATTTGGTCTTCCTTGGCAGCGGCTGGGAGTCAACTTTTAGCCCTAGCCCATGCCTTACGAAATTGTCTTCGAGAGCTTGGTCAGCTTTTTGGCGCAAGTTTGGAATCTCAAGCAAGTCACTAAGAACGTAGTAACCGTCGAGACGGAGTAGGGGATTCAAATTGAACAATAAAGTTGAGATGCTGGAAACCACGAAAACTAGAAAGCAAACGTCATGGAAAGCACCCGGCGCCGATCCCCACCAGCCGAAAAAGGCAAGCGACGCAATCGTTAACTCAACGTAAACTCCCGCCAAAGCAATTCCAATTCGATGCCACTTTGATCGCAATGTCCAAGAATCCGACACATCGCAATAAAGACACGGGCTAAACACCAGAAACGCCATGCCAATTTCATGGCATTCGCCATTGGAATGTCGACAAGCGAACGCGTGTCCCAATTCATGAATGATCTTTGTGACGCCAATGATCAGCCAGAGAGAAATGGAACTCTCAACTGAAACGAGACTTTCTAACGAAGGCAATCGCTCACTCATCTCGGTTGCATGCGTCAACATAAACAACCAAGAGTAAACGATGATTGCCATCGCCCAGATCATCACGGCAGGATGAAAGGCAAGCTTGGCAATCCAATAGCTCGACTGAATGATCTTGGTTGGGTCAAAACCGGGAAGCCGAATGAACAACACGTTTTTGAATGTTTGCTTGAGCTTCGTCCATTTTTGTTCGTCGCGCCGATGCAGCATCGATTCGGCTTGTCCTGGACGAGTCGACCAGGCAAGCCCTTTTTGATACAGATCAAGAATCGACTTTTGAATTTCTAAATGGGTTTGTCGTTGTGTTGGAAATCTTGCTTTCAGCTTCTGGCAAATCTGCGAAATGCTTTGCTCGCCATTAAGCAGTAACAAAGTCTCGTACTGAATCGGCTCAAGTCGATAATAGGAAAGCTTGACTGGATCCTTGATCACCCAACACGTTTGCCCAAGGTACTTTGCCCGATGCGCATGAATATCCTCCCGCGCCGAAAGCGGAATCGGGCGCTCGTTCGAAGGAGCTTGCATTGTCTGATGAAGACTCGACACGACTCATCCATGATTCGTGGTCACGAAATTGAGTTGCGTTTTTAGCAGGATTTCCAGTGCCAGAACACGCGATTCGAAGTGCTAGCCATTGACAGGACAATTCGGTTGAGAATCGCAGTTAAACCGCACCATAAGCGACCATCGCGTCGGCTACTTTGACAAAGCCGCCGATGTTGGCACCTTTGACGTAGTCGACGTAATCGCCTTCTTTGCCGAATTTAACGCAAGTGGCGTGGATGTTCTTCATGATCGACTGCAATTGCGCATCGACTTCTTCTCGCGACCAAGAAATTCGCAAAGAGTTCTGGCTTTGCTCAAGTCCTGACACTGCGACGCCGCCTGCGTTGGCTGCCTTGGCGGGAGCGAACATGATTTTCGCATCTTGAAACGCTTTCATGCCGGCGATATCGGTCGGCATGTTGGCTCCTTCGGACAGTGCCATCATGCCGTTGGACAAAAGCGTCTTTGCGTCATCCAAACAAATCTCATTTTGCGTCGCACAAGGAAACGCGATATCGCATTTGACTCCCCACGGAGTTTTCCCTTCGTGAAATGTCGCCGTAGAAAATTTGTCGGCGTATTCACTGATTCGACCGCGTTTAACTTCTTTGAGCTCTTTGATGAAAGCCAGTTTCTCAGCATCAATGCCATCTGGATCATGAACAAATCCACCTGAGTCGGAAGCCGTAACGACTTTTGCTCCTTCCTGAATTAGTTTCTCGATACAGTAAGTCGCGACGTTTCCCGCACCAGAGACAACCGCCGTTTTTCCTTTGCAGCCATCTCCCTTTTCCGCCAGCATGTGCTGAAGAAAATAAACCGCGCCGTAGCCCGTGGCCTCCGTTCGAATCAGACTTCCACCAAATGCGAGTCCCTTACCCGTTAAAATTCCGGTGAAGCGATTTGATAGACGTTTGTATTGTCCAAACAGATAACTAATCTCTCGAGCGCCAACTCCGATGTCTCCGGCAGGAACATCGGTGTCTTCACCAATATGACGGTGAAGCTCAATCATCAACGACTGGCAAAAATTCATCACTTCGTTGTCGGACTTACCTTTGGGGTTAAAGTTTGAACCGCCTTTGGCTCCTCCCATGGGCAACCCGGTCAACGAGTTCTTAAACGTCTGCTCGAACCCGAGGAACTTGAGAATGCTAAGCGTGACTGAGGGGTGAAATCGAAGTCCGCCTTTGTAAGGGCCGATCGAGTTGTTGAATTGAACACGCCAAGCACGATTGACTCGAGTGTTGCCTTGGTCATCTCGCCAAGTCACGCGAAAAATGACAACGCGATCGGGCTCTGTCATACGCTCGAGAATTTGAGCTTCACGATATTTCGGATTCTCCATGACGAAGGGTACAAGATTCTCTGCGACTTCGCGGACGGCTTGGTGAAATTCCGGCTCGCCTTCATTGCGTCGGATCAAACCACCCATGAATCGTTCGATTTCTTTT
Source organism: uncultured Pirellulaceae bacterium (assembly GCA_964389585.1). Taxonomy (GTDB): domain Bacteria; phylum Planctomycetota; class Planctomycetia; order Pirellulales; family Pirellulaceae; genus Mariniblastus. The sequence goes on from CAYMFZ010000001.1 coordinate 28,804, forward strand.
TCAGCTTCGCCGGACATGCCGCCCCCGTTTTGGTTATGAGAAAACGTCTTTTATTTTGGCCATTGGAACAGACTTGATTTGAAAATCAAGTTTGTTCATTGGGGTGAACCAGCGGTTGGGGAATGAATTCTAATACTCTTACTCTTACTCTTACTCTTCGAACTCCCTACTGATTGATCAGCCGTTTGAGATGCCGCTGAATTAGAGGACACCTCCTCTCGGGGCTCGTGGCACAGCTACCCAATCTATTTGCGTTCCAACTTCTGGGATTAGGATTAGGATTAGGAGTAGGAGTGAGAATTTGATTGAGATGGGAAAACAAATTCACCTGCTTCTTATTAACGGACACCCTGTCGAAAAACGAATTCCAACTGCGCCTTGGTTAGCTCACTTATCGCGTTGGCACGTTCGATTTTTGCTTGAGCGATTGAATCGTTGGCGCGAAGCAACAAATCTAGTGGCGAGCGTCCAGCATCAAAATCTGCTTCCACCGCTGACAAACGCCGTTCGGCGGCGGTCAAGCGCTTCTTCGCCGACTCCAATCGCTTCATCCACTTTTCAACAGACTTTGCTGTGTAGGAAATTTCGTGCAGCACTTCTGTTTCCTGTTGCCGTCGAGCTGATCGAGCCTTCGTCAATAACAGGCGAAGATACCTTTCATTCAATCGTTGCTGGTTAAAACCAACTGGCATCGAAAACTCGAATCCAACATTCCAACCTACATCATCGGTATCAACAAAATCGGGAAGCACGCCGTTTTCAGATCCAAGCAATTGATCTCCCAGCCCATTGAATTGAACCCCGGAAACAAGATCAAACTGCGGGCGATTAAGTTGTTTGGCTGCAAACAGCTGATACTCGATCGCTTGAATTTCGAGGTCTTGTTTGCGAAGCTCCTTTCGATGTTTGATCCCATTTGCTTGAGCGCTCAAGAGATCGTAAATCGTTGGCGCGTCGATCGGAGCATCGCTCAAGACTATCATATCACTCGTATCGATGGCATCTCCAGTCAAATGAACCAGCCGCTGCGCTGCCTGTTCGAGATCAACTTTGGCTGACTCGGCAAGCGATTGGCGCCGGTAAAAATTCTCTTCGGCTTGGGCTTCGTCGGCTGCACTTCCACCCTTCAAACCAGTCTCGGCACGATTTCGAATTCGTGACCAAAGCATCTCCGAATTATCCAACGCTGCCTGTTGATTTTCAAAGACCTCCAAAGCCAACCAATAATCCCAGTAGAGTTCTTCGGCTTGTTTCAGCCGTCTTTCAGCTCCCAGCATAAAATCAATTTCTGCCGATTGTTCCGCGATCTCCGCCAACGCAACTCCGCGACCTTGCCTGCCCGTACGATAGCTATTGGGCCCCGCGATATTTGTCAAAGCTTGGCCCCGTCCCGCAAGAATCGGCTGGCGAAATTCTCCTCGTAAGTAACCGGTAAAACGAGGATCGAGCGTAAAATTCTGCGAGCTACCTGCGTAGTTAAGATTGTGAATCATCGACATGGTTCCGCCGCTCGTCACAGGTTTGTCAATTCGACCATAAAAGTTTCCATTGTCGTTGATTAGCAAATCGGAAGAGAGCAAATTGCTGTTCGCCTGGACGACCGAGTTACGCCCCCATTGAAATCCTGTCGCAATCTGAGTATCGAACTCTGCCAATGCGGCTTCGACGCCTTGTTGACTAGATTTTTGCATGTCCAAATCGTAACGAGACTGCAGAAACTGTGGATCGTTGAGTAGCTGGTTTGCGGGACTGAGAAATGTCGACGCATCGACTAGAAACTCGCTGTTTTCAATCGCCATTCTTAACACGTCATTTAGTGCAAGCTCGACAACCTGCTGACCGTCGGTTTGAAATGAGACTAGGGCAACGTTTGTATCTTTCGATTTGCCCCCGATGCTACCCATGAACTGTTCGCTTTCTTCGTTCGTCAAATCAGTTTTTTCGATGTCAGTATCGAGTTGCCCCTTTGTCAACCGATATCGTCTTGCTTGATTTGAATCAGCGTTTTCAGTCTTCGCGTTTTCCCGATTCGTTGAGGCAGTCGGAGCAGTTGCAACAGTCGATGGATCAGACAACTCCAACAGCTCATCGATAACTGAAGAGCGTTCAGCCAACTGATTGCTTGACGTTTGTGTCACACTCTGGCAGCCAGCGAATGGCAAGACCGCGAGGATCAGTATGGCTTTAAACCAATTCGAGTTGTTGAAGAACGTGAACAAGGACTGCTGATAACCTACGGCAAGCTATTTTTTGGAAAGTTGTGGCGAAGCAACGGGAGCAATGGCCATCGAAACGAGCAAGCCATCTTTTAGGATTGAATTTTCGTTTTGCACGAGCGCTGAGATTTTGACTTTCATTGAGATCGGTTCGATTTTGGAGTCGACGAAATCGACTGAACCACGAAACGAAATTTCTTTGCCGAGGTGCAATGAGCGAATAATGACCGGCCTGCCGATCGACACGCCTTCCAATTGGGCGGCATCGATGCTGCCTTCGACCTTCATCACGGAGTCGTTGACGATTTCAATGACGGTTTCGCCCTCGCGAACGTACTCGCCAGACTGCTTAGGAGCCGCTCTGACGAATCCATCGAACGGCGATCGAATTTGAAGAGCTTGGAGTTGAACCTGTTGTTCGTCTTTCTTCAATTCGGCAATGGCGAATTGATGCTCGGCTTGTTGAAGCTGTAGCAACGATTGCTCCGCGGCCAAACGCAGCTCGCGAAGCTCAAAATCAGTTACGGTTCCGGACAGTCGCTTGTCTGCTTGTTGGGCACGTTCGTATTTCAATTGGGCCAACTCGCCAGCCTTTTTTGCAAACCTAATTTCAATATCGTTCGCTGACTCTCGCTCCGCGATCTTGAAAGCGGCTTTGACAATCGCGTCACTTTGCTGAGCCACGACTTCCCCTCGCCTGACTGATCTTCCCTGCGGCATCAAACTTTCAACAGTCCCACTTTTTTGAAACGCAAGCTCGACTTGATAGGCAGCGTTAACGCGGCAATCAGGCACGACGATTAGTTCGGTGTTACCAACTGTTGTGACTGGATATTCCTGTGCATCGAGTTGAACAGGCAAGCAGGCCAGCGCAGCAAACAAAATTACGCGCGCAAACATTTTGGCTTTCGATTTCAGATACGCCATAAAATTGTCACAGCCTGAAGATTGTGAAAGGTCAATCAAGTTTACGTCCGAGCTTTCGGCATAACCCCCATCCGAGTCAGGTTCGAATCATCGAAAGCCGAGTCAACATAAAAGGGCGTGGGAGAATAGATAAACTGATTTGGCAAAGCAATATCAGCGAACCTATGACACGACATTCGCCTGCGATGGGGAAGCCTTTCCAAAGTTCGCCACCGCCAGAATCAGCGATTCCGAGTTTTGATAGCACTTTTTCGTGGAGCCATAAGTGAGCGCCAAGTCACCTTCAACTTTTCTGCTTGGATTGACGCTGGCTCTCGTTTTACAGCTCATTGGCAATCAGGATCTTTCATCAACTCAATCGCCAGGTATTCAAGAGGTCACTGATACCGAGAATTCAGAGGCTATCGAAAACCACCAGACATCTCCCTTAGATCAACTTGAGCAAATGCCGCCGCCATTACCAGACGCGGTAATTCCCAATTACCATTTTGGTTCGCAAAATATATTCCTACCTGAATCTGAAACCCAACTCGAGTTTCCATTCCAAAACGGATTTGAATCCCACGCTCATTCGGCAGCAGCATCGAAATACGTAGGAACAAACTCGTGCGTTTACTGTCACAAAGACGGACATCGCAACCCATCCCATGCGGTTGCTGGAACAGAATATTCAATCTGGGTCAACAAAGACCCTCACTCCTGCGCCTACAACGTTCTGTTTAATGAACAATCAAAAAAGATTGCGAAGCATCTAAAGCTGGACGTCGCTCCGCATAAGAATGACCTCTGCCTGAATTGCCATTCAACCAATGTTCCGAAAGCTGACCTGGCTTTTGAAAGCAAACTAAGCCTCGTGGATGGCGTGGGCTGCGAATCGTGTCATGGCGGCGCGGAAAACTGGCTCGTCGACCACCAACTTCCCAGTTGGAAACATACTTCACCCAGCCAAAAAGCATCACTTGGATTCGTCAACACAGACAACATTGCAGATCGCACAAGACAATGCGTTCAGTGTCACGTCGGCTCCGTGGGTCGCGACGTCAATCATGATTTGATTGCGGCAGGGCACCCGCGTTTGTATTTCGAAATGTCAGCTTATCAATCAAAAATTCCGCGTCACTGGAGTAGGGCAAAAGACTTGCACATAAATTCTCCATCAACGGAGACTCGAATTTGGATCGTTGGCCAATTGGTCAGTGCCGCCGCGGCGATTGAACTTCTGAATCAGCGGGTCGCGGACGAGAAAGCCCCTTGGCCAGAGTTCGCGGAATACGGATGCTTTTCCTGCCATCACAATTTGGGGGACGAACTTTGGAAAACGAACGACAATGTGTTCGCCAATGGAACTGGGAAACCTGACTGGGGTGGTTGGCATTTCTCTTCCATCGAGCGGTTAGCCCTTGGTCAGCTCGCACAGAATTTGGACTTGGCCGGCTCCTCGGACTTGGCGAGTCAGCTTCAACTTCTGCAAAGATCCATGCAGCGAAAACTTCCGCGCCGCGATCGCGTTTTGGAACTTACAAACGGATTGGCTCAACGCCTTAATAGGCTTGCCGACCATTACTCCGTCGCACATCTTGATGAAGCCCAAACGGCCGAACTGGCAGACCGCTTGTTTAATGACGAAGCTGATGTTGAGGAATTGGACTGGGATGTGTTGGTGCAGCGGTATCTCGCGTCGGTTGCGCTTCGCCAATCGCTAATGGATTCTCAATGGTCCAATGGGAGCTTTTCAGGATTCAGATTTGAAAGTTCCAAGCAAGAATTGCTGCAAATTCGGGATTCTTTGAAATTCAGGGATAAGTTCAACAGCCCGAGAAAGTTGACGCCGACTGAACGTGGGGAAATCTATTCGCAATTTTCCAGCGTTTTCAACGGTCTAAAAAACTAGGCATTCGGAGCGGCGTCGAGCTAAAATGAGACCATGAAATTTTCTTTCACTATCATCGCCGGACTCGTCGTTTTCGCTTCTCAGGTTGTCGCCCAAGAATTCGGCGCTGAAAATCTGCCGGCGCCCTCAGACGCCAACACTGTGACGGTCAACAAGCCAGCCAATCCATGGCCCGAAGACAAGCTGCTCAACAAGGTTGAAGACAAATTTAAATACCTTGGCTCACTGGAATGCTCAAACTGTCACGTCGCTGCCCAAGCAAAAAACATTGTCGAAGATGTCGAAGATTTCGTTCTCTTGAATGAGTACCAAATTTGGCTCAATGATGATCCACACGCGCGTGCTTATCTAAACATCATTCCGGACAAACAGCATTACGACGCCGTCACTCAACGACTTCGCAAGCTAAATGACGCCGTCAATCAAGCGGCTTGTAAGACCGGCGAACAGCCGCGCGAAACACAGGTTCCTTTTTGGTCCGACAACCCTAGTTCTGTTATCGGTGAAAATGGAGTTGCTCAGAGCAGTAACCAGTTGAGCCTGAACATGCTCAAGAAAATCTGTAAAACCAACGAAGGTGAAATTTCCCAACTATTTCAGCAGATGACAACTGATGCAAAATATCTTGTCAGCAAATCCGTAACTGAGAACCCAACAAAGCTAACTAAAACAGTAACGCAATGCATGAGTTGCCATGCCGGCTGGGACAATCGAAAGTCGGAATTCGATTTTGAAGTCGTCGAGTACGGAACCGGTGTCAGTTGCGAAGGATGTCATGGCGGGGCTTCGGAATGGTTGGCCGATCACTCAAAAGCTGATTGGCGCAAAGAAGCTCCCAAAATCAAGCACGACAAATTTGGTTTGTACAATACGAGACAACCATTGGCGCGGTCGAAACAGTGCTACGCTTGTCATATCGGCGATGTTGAGCAAGGCAAATTCGTAACGCACGAGATGTATGCCGCTGGTCATCCTCCGCTTCCAAGTATTGAGATCGAGTCTTTCGCCGACCAGATTCCTCGGCACTGGTATTATTTAACCGAGAAACCTGATTTCAAATTCGCCAGTGAATTCAAATCAAAATTTGGTGCCGACCTTGGATTGAGTGATGCGGCTGGCAACACGAAGGCTTGGGAAGCATCTGAGTTTCCGCGAACGAAAAATTTGCTTGTTGGCGGCGTCATATCTGCCGCCCAATCGGCGCGGCTGCTTGCCAATTCTGCGAAATCACACATCGCACTTCAACAGTCCAATGATTCAAACCTGGATTCTGACCACCAGTGGCCAGAGTTTGCGGCTTTCGACTGCGCGTCTTGTCACCATGATTTAAAGACGGAATCTCGTGATCTTGAGTTCGCAGGTATTCCGGGTCGACCTCCAGCCCTTTATTGGCCAAAAACGCTTTCTCATTTGGGCGTCGCCTACCTCAACGTTCAAGAAAAGGGAGAGTATTTCGACGAGTACCTCGCCCAACAAAAAAAACTACAAGCCGCCCTCGACCGTCAACCATTCGGCAAGCCTGACGAACTCTCTTCCGCTGGGTTAGAGTATTCGAGTTGGCTTGAGAAAGAAGTCGGGCAGTGCATCCAATCTCAGGATTTGAAACGGGAAGATGCAGTTGCCGTTTTGAAAATGCTGGTCAACGATCTGGACAATTCGATCTTCGACCCCATCAAAGCTGGGCGTGATTTCCATTCGGCCCGCCAGATTGGTTGGGCCATTGAATTGGTGTACTCAGAGTTGACCGTTCCTCCGACGCGAGGCATTGGCCAAATACGTCGAAATCGTTCTACGCTTCCCCAGATGCCTCGAAACGAATTCGAGAAGGTCCTCAAGGAACTTCATGACTATCTGATGCTGGACTTGCCACCAACCGGACAAATCACCACGCAACAAAAAGCCTACCTGGGAAAATGGCGTTCGTTTGAGCGTTCAAAGTTCGAAACGTTTTTGCAACAACTTCGTGAGACGTCTTCATCGGCTCAACTATCTGTTGTCCCCAGCTCGGAAAACAATTCGGCTGCCAAACTTTCTAAGTTCAATCGCTGATATTTAGTCGTTTCTTTCATAGTGTTTTGCTCTGTTTAGTGGGTAACTTCTGCCGGAAGTTTCCTAGACTCACGCAGGATCCAATTTCAGCAAGTATTTATTCGAAAAAAAGCTCACACATCGGCTTGGAAAATCTCGGCAGAGTGACCCACTAAATTTTGTGTAAATACGTTCAGGCTTCAGTTCTTTTTGAATGTGACATTGGGTTCCCCCGCGCTCAGCCATCAACTGGCTTACCCGCTTGAGATGCCCTATATTCGGGCGTTCGTTGTTGAATTGGATCTGCTGATTCTGTTCTTCAACGTTTCTGTTTGCGACTAAATGACAGACTCAAGGACAATCATGAAAGCTTCCGACCTGTTCATCCAAGCCCTTGAAAACGAAGGCGTAGAATACATTTTTGGAATTCCCGGTGAAGAGAATCTCGATTTCCTGGATTCACTTTCCCGTTCAGATAAAATTCGGTTGATCCTAACGAGGCACGAGCAAGCCGCCGGATTCATGGCAGCTACTTACGGGCGTCTCACAGGCAAAGCCGGCGTTTGTCTTTCTACGCTTGGCCCCGGAGCAACGAACTTCGTGACGGCGGCGGCTTATGCGCAGCTTGGTGGTATGCCCATGATGATGATCACAGGTCAAAAGCCGATCAAAAGCAGCAAACAGGGACAGTTTCAAATCGTCGACATTGTGCAAATGATGCGACCCTTGACGAAGTACACGCAGCAACTAGTCAGCGCACCCAACATTCCCAGCCGGGTTCGTGAAGCAATGCGGATGGCCCAAGAAGAAAAGCCTGGCGCGGTTCATTTGGAATTGCCGGAGGATATCGCCGAAGAGCAAACGGATGAACCAATCATTCAGCCCAGCGTCGTGCGGCGTCCAACCGTCGAATCAAAAGCCATTCACGCGGCGGTTCAATTGGCGGAAAACGCCAAGAGTCCGCTGTTGGTAATTGGTGCCGGTGCCAATCGCAAACTCGCCCGAAATATGCTGACGGCCTTAATCGAGAAAACTGGCATCCCGTTCGTAACGACGCAAATGGGAAAAGGCGTTGTCGACGAAGACAATCCACTTTTTCTAGGAAATGCCGCGCTATCGTCTGGCGACTTTGTTCATCGCGCCATCGAAGCCGCTGACCTAATCATCAACGTTGGGCACGACGTCGTGGAAAAGCCGCCGTTTTTCATGGAGCAGGGCGGCGTCAAAGTCATTCACGTCAATTTCTTCACCGCCCAAGTCGATCCGGTCTATTTTCCGCAGGTTGAATTGGTCGGCGACATCGCAAATAGCATCTGGCAAATTGCGATGGCGATTGATGAACAACCAAAATGGGATTTCTCGCGAATGATGACCGTTCGAGAAGCCGGTGAAGCCCACGTTAGCCAAGGTGCAGATGACGAATCGTTTCCGGTTATCCCACAGCGCCTCGTGGCTGATGTTCGCAAAGTGATGCCGCGCGATGGAATCATTGCCCTCGATAACGGCGTATACAAAATCTGGTTTGCGAGAAACTATAAGGCTCATCTACCGAACACGGTGCTACTCGACAATGCGTTGGCGACCATGGGAGCTGGACTTCCCAGCGCAATGGCGGCGCGGTTAGTTCACCCTGACCGCAAGATTATGGCCATTTGCGGTGACGGTGGTTTTATGATGAACTCGCAAGAGTTGGAAACCGCCGTACGCTTGAACATGCAGATTGTAGTTTTGATTCTGCGAGACGATGCCTACGGAATGATCAAGTGGAAACAGGCCAACATGGGTTTCGCAAACTATGGCTTAGACTACGGCAATCCTGACTTCGTAAAGTACGCGGAATCTTATGGAGCACATGGTTATCGAGTTGGCTCCATCGACGAGCTTTTGCCGATGATGGAAAAATGCCACGAGACGCCAGGCGTTCATGTGATTGAAGTACCCGTCGACTATTCGCAGAACGATCGAATTTTAAATCAGGAGATTCGTGATCTGAGCTCAAAAGTCTAAACACGAAATTCTGTTTTGAAACAAACAAGCGATCAAAAAAAGTAGAGATAAAACATGCTTGCCAATTCCTACCCGTTTTACCTAGCAAACAAACCGCAGTCTCCCAATCAAGAACTCGAAGTCACCGATAAATTCACTGGCGAAGTCGCGACTCGCGTTGCAATGGCAGACACGGCAACCATCTCGCAGGGGATTGCGGCGGCTGAGTCCGCCGCCGCAGAAATGGCTGCGATGCCCCCTTACGAACGACAAGCAATCTTGAATCACTGCGTCGACCGATTTACCGAGCGTTTCGACGAACTGGCGATGTCGCTTTGCATCGAAGCTGGCAAGCCAATCAAAGATTCGCGCGGCGAAGTCTCTCGTTTGATTGACACGTTTCGAATCGCCGCAGAAGAATCCGTTCGCATCAATGGCGAAGTGATGAATCTCGAAATTTCGCCGCGTGCCAAAGGCTACCGAGGAATGTTCAAGCGGGTTCCAATCGGCCCTTGCTCTTTTATCTCACCCTTCAATTTTCCGCTCAATCTCGCGGCTCACAAAGTCGCCCCTGCGATTGCTTGCGGTTGTCCCTTCGTCCTGAAACCCGCCAGCCGAACTCCAATCGGAGCTTTGATTATTGGCGAAGTCCTTGCGGAGACGGACTTGCCAGTTGGAGCTTTTTCGATTTTGCCTTGCCATCGTGATGGAGCTGATTTGTTTACGACCGACGATCGGCTGAAACTTTTAAGCTTCACCGGATCACCTGGGGTTGGTTGGAAACTTAAATCCAACGCGGGCAAAAAGAAAGTCATTCTTGAACTCGGCGGCAATGCCGCGTGCATTGTTGATGAAGATGCCGACATCGAAGACGCTGTAAATCGACTTGTCATCGGGGCGTTTTACCAATCAGGACAAAGCTGCATTGGCGTTCAACGAATCATCATCCACGAATCAATTTACGACGAAGTCCGAGACAAACTTGTTGTCGCAACCAAAAAATTGATTGCTGGCGACCCAAAACTCGAAGACACTTTCATTGGCCCAATGATTTCAGAAAAAGAAGCAACGCGATTGCATGATTGGGTAATCGAAGCAGAAAAATCGGGTGGCAAGATCCTCTGCGGCGGCAAACGCGACGGCGCCATGTTGAATGCTACGTTAATGGAAAACGTCCCAAAGGACCAAACGATCTGTATCGAAGAAGCATTTGGCCCTGTGGCGGTGTTGAGTCCATTCAAACACTTTGATGACGCCCTTGCCGAAGTCAACGACAGCATGTTCGGCCTGCAAGCCGGCATCTTCACCCGTGACATCTACAAAATCCAACAAGCCTGGGACCACCTCGACGTTGGTGGAGTCGTAATCGGCGACGTTCCAAGCTGGCGCGTCGACAACATGCCCTACGGTGGAGTCAAAGACAGCGGACTTGGTCGCGAAGGAATTCGTTTCGCCATCGAAGACATGACCGAAATTCGCAATCTCGTAATCCGAACACCTCAATAAATGTTCGAATACCCCGCCGACATCAAAGTCATCTTTTCAGCTTCACATCTTGATGAACGGATGCAAGATTGTCGTTGATCACGCCGTGATCAAAACGTCTACATCAATAGACCTCGAAATTCGCTCAAAATTGAGATGCCAGTTTTCAGATGCGGAAACGTTATGATTGCGGAGCAATCAACGACTATCGCCAACGATCCGATGCCAACGAATGCAATCGCGAGACTCATCAATTGCCGACTAAAAACCAAAGTCAACAACGCTCAACTGGCATTACCGATAGAACGCTCTCAACTGCTCGTACAAAGTCTTCTCGCGAATCGCCTCTGGCAATTTGTAGTCTCGTTTGCCATCGATGACGTTGTAAAACTGGCCGTTAGGTCGAATGTACAATTTTTCCATCTCTTGTTTGCTGAACGGGCGGGCGCCGACACGTCCAAAGACTGCGATTTGATTTCCCGACTCATCAACGGCGCGATCGCGATCAACGCCTTCGGAAATTGCAAGCGCTTCGCCACCTTTGGGAATTTTGTAAGTTGCAATTAGCTTCGGATCAGGACGAGGGCTGAAACCAGAATTGCCTTTGGTTTCCGGAGAAGTCAGTTGCACAATCCGCATCCCATTTTTGCCATCCGCCAAATAAGCGAACTGGCTGACGTAAGATATTCCGAGCTTCACATCGTGTAGATCATTAATTTTACCACCGGCGGTAAAGACTTGATCAACCTTCGGACGCTCTGGATTCTCGACATCGAGAATAACCAATCCTTCATGTCCCGCCGCGACATAAGCGTAAGTCCGCGCGACGTAGATTCGCTTGGCTTCTTTCATTGGAACCTGCGAGACCGGACGCGGGCGAGCGAGATCGGTAATGTCAAGAACTTTGACGCCTTCTTCGTCACAAACAAACGCGTATCGGAATTGAGCCTGGACTTGCGTTGGATGCTTGATGAATTTTTCATCAATGATGCTGGTGATTTTCGGTTTGGTCGGCTCCTCCAAGGAAACAACCACCAAACCTTTCTCGCAGCAAATGTAGGCGTAGTTCCCGACAATAGTGACCGATTCGGCACCATCCAAAACGCCATCCGGATTGAAGGCGACATCCTTCTTCAAGAAGTTATTGGTCGGATTTCCATCAAGCAAAGTCGCAACGTTAATCATGATCAAACCTTCCTCAAGATCCGTCGCGTAAATGTACGCGTAGATCATGCTGATCGTTGGCTCGTGATTCTCTGGTCGATGAGTTCGTGTTGGATCAGGCGCAAGTGTCGTGGGCGCTACCACATCGGTAGCGTGCTTACTTTCGACATAGAATTTTTGTCCAACAGGCGAGAAGGGAGCGGTAACAATTCGCTCCGAGAAAGCTTTGTTGTCGATATTTGCAACGTCGTAGACTCGGATCCCTGATTCGCCACAGGCCGCGTAAAGATATTCGCCGCGCAATTGAGCCGTGAGAACTTCGTGCTTGCGCCGTGGATGCCGCAGTTTTTCACCAATGTCGATGCCCGGGTGTTCGTGAGCTTCTTCCAGTTCACGGTGACGCTCGATGTGTTCTTCGTAGTGCTCCGGGAAAGCGAGTTCGTGGAGGTAACTTCCGTAAACCGCCTGGGGTTCTTCTTGCTCTGTCGCGATGACACCGAACAAGCCTTCTTCGCCCGCCGCCACCCAACAATAACGCCCAATGAAGTTCAGATAATTCGTGCCTTGCATTTGCAGTTGGGCAAGCAATGCGTTGTTGTCGTTTTGTGCCGACACATGACAGTCGGAACAGTTCTTCGTGTCTTCTTTTCCTCTGACGGTATGAGGGACATTCGTCGAGAAAGCTATCCCGCTCAATCCTTCGGCGGAGATCGTCTGTTGCTGAACATAAATTGACTCGCGATTCGCGTTGTAAGACCCTACATGGATCGCACAAGATGAACGGGCAGGTCCGACACGATTGCCGGTTACATTACCATCTCGCGCAAGCATGTAGACTTCGTCGCGCAACGTTTGGAAATTATAAGAAACCGCGTTCCGGGTGACGTCGCCTTCGAAGTGCAGACTTGGCGTTTTACGATTTGCTTTTTGAGACAAGTGACAACCGTAACAGCTTTGGTTCCACGAAGAGTGGCACGCGATACAGCTAACATTGTCAGGCGAGTGGGCGCATTGATCCGATGGAGGCCGATCTCCCCAAAGAAAATTTTGGCCGTTGGGTGCAAACCGAACTGTTTTCGCCAAAGCAGCTTTGGCGTTGTAAGTTTCTTTTGACGGATCGATGGTGTCCGCGACTTGGCTGACTTCCCAACTCAAATCTTTCTCAACCATCGAGTTTTGTACGATCTTGTCGCCTCGAATCTCGAACCGACGTTTGCCTGATGGCGTTCGAAGCGCCAACAAATTCATGCCGGTTCCCTTTGCCGCGGGGCCCGACGTCCGCATCGCTGGTTTGTTTCCTTCCATCACGATGGGACGATTGTTGATGTCGCCGTGGCAATCGCGACAGGTAATCTCGATCGCGGCGCGGACTTCGCCATAGAGTTTTCCATCGCCGTGAACGTCCTGAACGAAATGACAATCGACGCAGTGCATCCCTTTTTCAAGATGAATGTCGAGCATGTGAACGGGGACTTCGTGGCGCAATTTTTCTAGCTCTGCCTCTTTCTGTTTGACACGCGCGGCAAGTGCAGGGTCTTCGTTGCCCCAGTCTCGGTTTTGATAAAGCTGTTTAACATATTGCGGAATCAAGATTCCCTGCTGACGCTCGCGGGCGCCGACTTCGTCAAGGACTTCACCATGATGATCGAGCAAGTTGCCTCTACGATCTTTCTTAAACACGGCGCGGAAAACCCAGCCATGCCCATTGAAGTCCGCGAATTGCGTGTGCTCCAGTTTGGGATTGAGTTCGGCGACCTTATTCAAGAACTCGGGGTTCGCCCAGAGACCACGGGCCGCCGTTTCATTCGGATCGGAATTTTGAGACTGCGAATACTCTTCAGCCGTAAGCTTTCGCTCTTTCTTGGGATACATCAACTCGCCATCGGTTTCCTGATCCCACCACATATAACCGAGATAACTATTTAGCACGTTGGTGCCGGGGTGAATGTGGCAAACGATGCACTGACTCGTTGGGATGGCACGGGTAAAGCGATGTTGGATCGGATGCCCTGATTCGTTTTTTGGGATCGTTGGATCAATGGATTTCACCCACGCATCCGGTTCGCTGGCTGCCATTCCTAGATGGCCGTATTTTGCAAAGGGTCCCGAATGAACTGGCGAACGATCGTTGGCATAAACGACGTGGCACGCCGTGCATCCACTGGAGCGATAGTCTCCGGGGTGGTCGTTGGTTCCCAAGAAATTCAAAGTCGGATCAAGCAGTCGCGTCTTTTCCAATCCCAAGAAAGTAGGATCAGTTCGATTAAGCGTTCCCAATCCGCGATTACTCAAGCGTCCGCGCGGTCGACCAGGTTCTTCTTTTGTCTCAGGAATTCCTGGCTCAAACTTAAAACGACCTCCGCGCTCAAACGTGCGCAAGACGTTACCTGGATGTGACATTTGAAATCGAGGCAACGGATCGAGATAAGGAAGCACGCCTTTCTCGGCCATTTCATAAGCCGTTGGCGCAGGAACGGTTTGCAAACGTTGAGGTTTGCCATTCATGCTGTAGCTTTCACCGTAACGACTCCACTTGTTCGGCACCGCGCCGTTATTATAAAGAGCCGCGCCCCACAGCATGCATCCGTGCGTCATCATGCTTTTCTTGACCTGAAGCGTTTGCGTGCCGTGGCATTGCCCGCAGCTAATGTGCGCCACGCGTAGGTCGCCAGGATTCACGAAACGAACAAACTCAGGGCTTTCGTAATTCAGCAAAGTGTAAGATCGAACTGGGTTGGCGGATTTCGGCCAAGCACTTCCAATCTTCGGCATGATGTGAGCTTGCTCTTTTGTCGCCGCATTTGCATTTCCACCATGACAGTCGGTACACCCAAGCTGAACTGAATCGCTAAAGTGCGGATCCTTCACTGTTTGATGGCAGACGATGCAGCCAGTACTCTTGGACGCGGCGATTGCAGGAGTCTGTTTCGTAATGTCGACGCCGATCAACTCGGGCGGCATTGGAAACGGATCGACTTTTTGATCGTGAGAACCCATCCCATGCGATGCTGATCCGTGAAACCCTCCGCCATGATAACTTCCAGGTTGAGCTGACTGCTGCTGGCCTTGAATGGGCTCGGGGGGTTGGCTTGGGCTGGGATTAGGGTTGGGATTGGGTGAGTGGAATCGGACCGAACTAATTGTTGGCGATTCGCTTGAAGACGTTTCGACGGCTTGATGAATGCGTTTCGTTTCTTCAAGACCAACCGTCCGTGAAGCTAAAGCCAAATCCGAATCTAATTCAGATTCAACATCTTCCGTATCGAGTTGGATGTTGCTTGAAGATTTTGGACTGGTCCCAACTATGAAGGTGGTGCCCAGCAAAAAGATAGACAGCGCAACAATGAAGGCGCGATGCGTCGAAGGCAAACGAATAAACATTCCGTTGTTCATTTCCTGAGGCCGCTAACCGGCCAAGAGAGACTGCTTGAAATTAAACGTGGCGTAAGCAATTAGATGTCGCATCCGTTTTTCGACAGCTAAAGTGCTTTCACCAAATTCTAATGGTTTTCAATAAGTCAAAACAAGCTCGACAAAAGCCGAGGTCAGACGGGGCGATTCGGTCCGCAATTCGTTCCCCACGCCGATATCGATCAATTCCTGTGGTAATTGCGTGCCAAATAGGTCTTCAAGGCCCTCGTCTGGTAGAAGCGTCGCGATGCCGAGGACAATGATAGCATTGTCATTTAAGAAAGGCCGGTACTCGAGTCCAAGGCTGAGATCAGTTCCAATCTCCCGATTGATTTTGTCTTGGAAAGTATAAGTCTCCAAAACGGCGGTCTCATCGAAGTAAAGATAATTCGCGTTGGCGATCACGCGAGACTTCGGAGTGATTTCGAGATCCATGCCAATGTTGAACAAGTGCAAACCAGGATTCACAAAATTGCTTTGCCCTTGCGCTTTGCTGGAGCGAAGATTTGGCACGATACTTTTTCGCTGAACAAGGTTGTTTCCGAACAAGCGAATTGACTGACGCTGCCAGTAACTAAATTCGCCACCCGCAAAAATTGGATCGTCAAGAATCGTATCGAATCCTTCCGCTTTGCCATCGTTGGGATCATCGTCGCCTGACGAATAGAAATAGGAAGTTCGAAAACGAATCCAATCTCGATCATAAGACAACTCAAGCGCTGCCATCTGAGCGTTGATTTCTTGAGAAGTCGAACCAATCGGATTGGCCGAGTCTTCTCCCAAGGCAACGTATACTTGATTCACAACATTGATGCGGCCAATGTGCCCTTCGCCAGCAAGCCCAACGTAGTACGCGTTGACTTCATGCTCTTTGAAGTTGCCGACAGGATCGGGACGCACGAGGTTGTTGTTGTCGTCGAATTCGAAACTTGGCTGGTCGTTGTTGTAGTGAAAACTCGCCTGAGCAACGTAGCCTGGGAAAATAAAGTCTTGCCGATAGTAGTTTGCAACGACAACATTTTGATGGCGGTCGCGAAAAGTATTCAGCTCACTGTTTGTGTCTTTTTCTGCTTGATCGAACCAGACAAGATTGAACTGATCCCGATTGGCAAGACGGGTACCAAAAAGTCGAACCGCGCGGTTCACATCACGAAAGATGAATCCGCGAAAGTCGCTGACGAAAAACTGGGAACCGACGCGCGCCGAAACGAAATCGTAGTCTGGCCCGATGTCGGCCAGTTTTGCTTCGACAAACCATTCTTCCAACGCTGCATCATCGCGGTAGCGATTGGTACCAAGCCGAACATCTGGATTGACGACGGCAAGCTCTTCAACGTCGAGGTAGTTCAAGTTGAAGACTGGCATGATTCGAAACTTCCAATCAACCGGCTTGAAGGCTTCGTTGCCATGAAAAAGCTCGAATGTGAATTTGAAGTAGGGCGTGTAGAAAATTTGATTCGGATCACCAAAGAACCCACCTGAAAACGGAGTGTTCGTACTTTCAAATGGCGTCGTGGCCGTTGGCGTCTGCCTAAACTCGTGAACGGCCAAACTTTCAGCCGTCATACTGTAAAAAGTATGTTGACCAATGATTGGAAAATCACCCTTCAACACATTTTGGTACGGATCCCACAGTGAACCTTGTTTGTAGGGATAGTCGTCGCCGACTGGATGACCTTTGCCGTAGCGATCCCATTCAGGAAAACCAATTCGCCAACGGTCTTCGATCGGAACGAAGTGGTCGCTCGTTTGAAACTCGGTTGGCATTACACCAGATCGCCCGGTGAATCCGAGAGGCGATTCTCGATCATAAGACAGATATCCAGCCTGGCTGACATTTGAATCCTGAAGTTGCATCGCGGGATCAAAAGTTTCATCTATTTTGCGATCGAGAATTTCAGGCCGGATCGCATTGGGTGGACGGGGCTTTCCAAGCTCATCGAGCGAATTGAAATCCGAATCTGAGAGTTTGAATCCAACACTCGGTTGGTCCGTCAAACCTGATTCGATCTTCATTTCGTTCGTTGAATCGTTAAACGGCGATTCGTCGCTGAGGTTGATTGTTTTGAATAATTCAGAATCAGCCGGAACTGATTCTTCGACTGAAGATTGCGTCGCCCAAAACGGAGCTTGGGGCTTTAAGAAACTAGTCGCAGCGAGAACACTTCCATCGGCAACCTCTGTTGCTGACGGGGCAAAGTTTCGATCGGAAAAATTTGCATCAACAGGAATCAGTGACGA
>CAYMFZ010000002.1:0-6037 GCA_964389585.1 uncultured Pirellulaceae bacterium
AATCAAGGTTCTCCAGCCTATTTCATTTGCAAGCAATTGTTGGCGGAATATCCTGGCGCGGATTTTAACTTCATCTCAGCCAGCGGATCAAAACGCGTTTCCTATTTGCTAGGCGACAAGTTAGAGGCCGGCATTTTTTCGCTTGCCGAATATAAATCGTTTCGTCAATCCGATGACGCGCCTAAGTCCAACAACATCCGCGCGATTGCAAATTTTAGCAAGCAACGTCATGCAGCGATTCCCAACGTGGCGACTTCGTTGGAGCAAGATTTCAAGACGCACGCGGAAAACGCTTATTACGTTTGGGCGCCCAAGAATACGCCTGACGATGTAGTCACGACGTTGGCTTCGGCGTTTAAATCGACACTGGAAGACCCCAACGTTATCGCGGATCTCGACAACCTTTCGCTTGATCCAACGTTTCGAAGCGGTGATGAGTTGGCTGAACATTTGGCGGGGCGAGTCGCCGCTTTTGAAAAGCTGGCGGTCAAAGCCGATGCCGAGCTGCCGAATTTTGCTGCTTGGACAATCGGAATCGTGATGGCGCTTTTGGGTTTGGTTGTGTTTCAGAGTTTTAGCCAAAATAACGAAGACCAAGACGATCCAATGTTTGCAAGTTCGGCTGATTCCAAGTTCAATCAGGTCGGCGTGATTAGCCTTGCAATCTTAATTGCCTACGTGATCGCACTGCAATTCGAAATTCCGTTCGTCTTCGCAACGCCCGTCGCAATTTTCTTGATTGGTGCAACCATCGCCAAATGGAACAATCAAAAGCTCTTCGCCCTGGCACAAATGGCGCTCTTGGTTAGTCTTTCCATCCAATTGATTTTCACGAAAATATTTACGGTAGCTCTTCCGTAGCTTCCGCAACTTGATTCCACACTCCACGTTAAATACACGACATGCAACCCAACATTATTTTCATCATCACCGACCAGCAACGTTTCGACACGATTGCCGAGCTCGGTTTCGATTATATGGACACGCCGAATCTTGATCGGATGGTTCGGGAAGGCGTGACGTTTGAGAACTGCTTCATTACTGCGGCGTCGTGTGCGCCGGCTCGGGCGAGTTTATTTACCGGGCACTATCCGCATACGACCGGGATTTTGAGGAATGCAGATAATTGGACGAAGGGGTGGACGACGAACTTGCAAGACGCGGGGTACCACACGGTCAACGTCGGGAAGATGCATACTTGGCCTTACAACACGCCAATGGGTTTCAACCAACGCTATGTCGTCGAGAACAAGGATCGTTATCTTGAGGCGAGGTGGTATTTCGACGAATGGGATAAGGCTCTACGCGCGCGAGGTTTGGTCAAACAGCAGCGTGAGCTTTATCGAAAGAGGGATGACTACAAGGAAAGCCTGGGAGCGTTTGAGTGGTTGCTTGACGAAGACATGCATCCTGATAACTTCGTTGGCGATTTGGCGACTTGGTGGTTGAAGAATTACCCAGTGACACAGCCGCTTTTTCTGGAGATTGGTTTTCCTGGGCCGCATCCGCCTTACGATCCGATTCCAAGATACACCGAACCCTATTTGAAAAAGCAGAATCTGAATGTCTTGCCGGTGACGGAGTTGGAGCTTGAAAACCAACCCAAGCCATTCAAATCAATGCGGATTCATAACTCGGAAGTTGATCACGACTCGGTTCATCATTTGCTGCAGCCTACCGAAGAGCAACGTCATCGGCAGCGGGCGTTTTACCACGCCAATGTGACGATGATCGATGAAAAGATTGGTGAGATTCTTCAGGCGCTGGAGGAAACCGGATACGCCGAAAATTCGATTGTGATTTTTACTTCGGATCATGGCGATTGCTTGACCGATCATGGGCACAGTCAAAAATGGACGATGTACGATATCATTACTCGGATGCCGCCGATCGTTTGGGCTCCGGGGCGGTTTGAGGGCGGTCGCAAAGTGAAGGGACTTTGTCAGCAGTTTGACCTTGGTCCCACGATATTGGAATTGGCAGGAGCGACGGTTGATTATCCAATGGCGGCGCGTTCGTTGTTGCCGGTGCTTGAAAATTCCGATGATCAAGAAAAGTGTTTTCGCGATGTGGTATTCGCAGAGCAGGCACGCGATGGAACTTTGACTGACACCGATTTTATGACGATGGTGCGGACCGAAGATTGGAAGCTTGTGCATTTTCTTGAGGAAGAATGGGGACAACTTTTTGATTTGAAAAACGATCCCAACGAGGTCAACAACCTGTGGGAGTCGGCTGAGCACGAACCGAAAAAGCAAGAACTTTTGGGAAGGCTTCGTGAATGGAGAATTCGGGATGGATTTGACAGTTCGGAACTGTGGAAAGACGTTCGCTAGATTATCATTACCGTTTCAAGTTGAATTGATGGTTTCAAGTTGATTTAAATCGGAGCAACTCGTGACTCGACTTTTTCGGACGACCCTTTCAGCGTCGCGTATTTATTGCGCGATCCCGACGTTGGCTTTGCTTTTGCTCAATTGCTTGCAAGAGGTTGAAAAGCCTTCGAGTGACGAGGCTCAAAAGGAATCAAATAAGCCTGACGCAGTGCAGCCCAAAGTCATCATCGATGGACCGCTTCACGAATCATTTGCAGATGTTGAACGCTCAAGCCATCGTCCAAATCCGTTGATCGAGAAAAAGCCTCCTGAGCCAATTGACGAAATTCAGCCGACTGAGAAACCAAAAGGGAAAAACGTAAACTGGATCGGCGGCTACTGGTATTGGGACCGAATGAAGGATGATTTTTCGTGGGTCAGCGGTGTGTGGCGGGCTAGCCCACCGGGACAGAATTGGACGGCTGGTTACTGGGACACAACTCAAGAAGGTAGTCGATGGATTTCCGGTTTTTGGAGGTCAAAAGACGCTCCCACGCATGAGTTCTTGCCTGCCCCTCCGGCAAGCCTCGAAACTGGCCCGCGCAAACGCAAGCCTACCGATCTGCATTTTTATTGTCCGGGGAATTGGGAGTACAACCGAGAGACGACCGAGTACGTTTGGCGAGCGGGTCGTTGGCATCCCTATCAAATGAATTGGCGTTGGATTCCGGTGGACTATATCTGGACGCCGAATGGCCATGTGTTTTCAAACGGCTACTGGGACTACAAGCTTCAAGATCGCGGTGAGGCATACCTTGCTGTTTCGTTTATCAATTTAGATGAACGATTGGATGAACAGTTGAGGCAAAATCAAAGGGATCAACTTCAGCGAATCAAGTTTCGCCCAACGCAGCGTGCCGATCTGAGTAGTGCCCCTGAACGGCGACGCGAGTTCGACTTTCTTAGGGAAGAACAACGTGATCGAATTCAGGACAATCGGAATCAATTTGTCAGAGATAGGGAACGCCAACGTCGGCAGGAAGAGTTGAATTCCAATATTACACGAGAGCAACGTCAACAGATTCAAATGGCTCGGCAACAAAGGGCGGAAGTTAGCCGAGCCAGAGAAGTTCGGCGACAGTCTAGCCAGAGCCCCAACCCACCATCCACGGAGCAACTGCGTCTTCAAAATCAGCGCGAATCAATCCAACGAAATCGTGAGCGATTCATGCGCAATCAACAGCGAATCAAAAGGCAGGCTGACCAATCAGGCGGCAGGCGAAATTGATCCTATTTATTTAGGATCCAAATTTCGATTCAATTTCTTCGAGAGTTACACTAAAAACCGCTTGAGCGACCGCAGATAACTTTGTTCGGTCACCTTCCATTCTGATGGTTCGGTGCAGATGCGTGTAATTTTCGCTAGGCGAAAGCGAAAGAGCTGGACTGATCGTTTCTAATTCAAAAAAGCCGCCGAGCTGTCCGCCCGTCTCATTTGGTCCGTCGTTGTAACCATTGATTACATCGCCATCGTACGGATTATCTTGAAGCTCCCAAAGATTATTGTTGTATCCGTTGGGAGCTGACTCAGGGAGATTGAATTGAACGACCGAGAGTACGCCACGGTCTTTGTCCCAGCTTCCGAGATAGGGTTCAGCACGCGAAAAAGTTAAACCAAGTTTACTTCGCATGTTTCCGTCACCGAGGAAGTAGATCAGGCTCGACTTCTCGTCAACTTTCAAGCGGCTTTGATCAAGCTTTCCAAAGTAGTCTGCGTTGACGAATGGCCCAAGCTTTTCAACTGGTCCACGCTTGAACGGGACTATCAATGTCGCACCAGGCGCAGGCTTGTTCATGCACAACATCCAAATGCCAATCAGCCCAGTTTCTGGTTGCCATTTTTTCGAGCCAAGGTTCGTCAGCGTGTTTCGGCTTTCGTGAGCGATGAGGCTCAAGCCTTCCAATGAATCCTCTGAGACGTTTAGGTGCTCACTCGCTGTTTGCTTGTCCAGCAAAACGACTTCGCGATCCATTTGAATGTCAAATGTGTAGTCGCTCCAGTTTTTGATCGAGGCTTTTTGAGTGAGCGATACCGAATTTTCATTTTGAGTGACGAGATCGAATCCCTCGCTGTCGAGACTCGGCGGCGTTCGCCAGTTTTCGTATTTCATCTCGGCGTTTGGATCAAAAAAGACAGAGTACTGGCCGCCCTCAGGAGAAATCCACATGCGGTCCTCGCCGCCATACAAATTGATTTGTGGATCGTGCTGGTCGCTCTTGATTACGTCGTAGTTGATGTAGCCATAACTTGTTCCGTCGGTACCACGCGATGTCGACGTCATGGTGCGACCTTGGTAAGCAGGAACGATGGCGATCTGCGCGCCTTCATTGTTGGATAGGACGATCGTCTCTACGTGCGAATTCAGGAACTCAACGTCTTTGCCAAAAGAATTTTCAGACATGTCTTTTTTATCTATTGTTGTCAGCGGCAGGTTGGAGATTCCCGGACCTACATCTCTTTGGCGTTGCCATTTTCGTCGTATCGCATCATGCCGAAGTAGAAAAATGCAAATACCGCGATCGGAACGGCTGAGTAAAAGATGTTTGAAACCAGTATCCCGCCGACGATTCCAAACGCCAGGATCGTCACCCAAGCCCACCACGTGTCCCGCATTAATCCTTGATAGCGTTTCACTGAACTACCTTTGAGTTAGTCTTGTCGCGAGGAGAAGAGATTGCCACAAATATCGAACCGTTGATGTTAACGTTTGACGCGAGCGCTGTCGCCTGCCATGAGAGCCTCGACTTCTTCGACACTCGCCATGGTGGTGTCACCTTGGGTTGTCATTGCCAGTGCTCCATGAGCCGCTCCATAGTCGACGGCAGTCTGTGCGTCACCCGTTTTGAGAAAACCGTAGATCAGGCCTGATGCGAAGCTATCGCCACCACCAACTCGATCGAAAATTTCCAAATCCTCTCGATGGGTAGCTTGATGCAGTTCCCCATTGTTCCAGCACAACGCGCCCCAGTCGTTGATCGATGCCGTTTTGACGGTCCGCAAAGTTGTTGCGATCGCCTGAAAATTAGGAAAGTCTGAAATTGCTTGAGCGATCATCGTTTTGTAGCCCTCGATCGGAAGCTCTTTCATTTGATCGTCCAAGCCTTCAACGTGCAGACCAAGGCACGCGGTAAAGTCTTCTTCGTTGCCGATCATCACATCGACATAAGGTGCCAAAGCTCGGTTTACTTTTTGGCAATTCTCTTTGCCGCCGAAGGCTGACCAAAGCGAACTTCGGAAATTCAAATCGTAAGAAGTGATCGTGCCGTGATTTTTAGCCGATTGAAGCGCTTCAGCAATTACGCCTGGAGTCGTGTTAGATAGTGCAGCATAAATTCCACCTGTATGAAACCAGCGGACGCCGAGTTTGCCAAAGATATGATCCCAATCAATGTCACCCTCTTTTAATTGTGATGCCGCGGTGTGACCTCGGTCAGAAGTTCCAAGTGCGGCTCGGACGCCGAATCCTCGTTCGGTGAAATTCAAACCATTGCGACAGGCACGACCAACTCCGTCATAGTCCATCCATTTTACGAATTCCATGTCGATGCCACCGGTGAGAATCAAATTCTCCATCAGACGACCGACTTCGTTTTTAGCAAACGCGGAAACGAGTCCACCACGCATTCCGAAACAGCGTCGCAAACCACGGGCGACGTTATAT
>CAYMFZ010000002.1:6110-45283 GCA_964389585.1 uncultured Pirellulaceae bacterium
AAAGTTCGAGCGGTCCGAACGCGTCCGTCGGCGGGGTCCAGTCGAAGCATGACTTCGCCTAGAGAGAGGATATCGAAACGACATTCTTCGGCAGATTTAATCTTCATCGGTCGTGTTTTTTCAGGTAGTTTCAAAGGCTCCGATTCTACACGAAATGTAATGCGGCGCAACCATTAAACAGCGATTGGACAAGGGTGATCATAGATTTATCACCGAGAGGATCGTGACGATGAGACCGTCACTAGTCAGGTTATAGGCAGGAGTGATTAGTTTTGTTGGAAAAGACAAAATATTGTTACTTCCTACGCGAACAAATAAATTATAAAGGTGAATCTGATCGGCGGTGCGGCTAATCCGTTGAGAAAAATTGGGCAAGATGTTGGCAATGTGTATTTACATCATGCTGGTTTGGGTGTCTTTCGACCATGAATTGAGGTTGGTGTGACAATTGAGTTTACTTGCGGCAGTTGCAGCACGACGTTACGTGTTCCCAAAGAGCATTTGGGGAAGCAGGCACGGTGTCCGAAGTGCTCAAACTTGAACGTGGTTCAGCCGTCGCCCAAGGCCGCTTCGCCACCTGTCAAAAATCCGGCTCAAGCTTTGGGGCAAGCTTCGGCGTCATCTGGGCAGCCCGCTGGTTCCGAGAATCCTTACAGCCCAGGGCAGTCGGTGTATCCTGCTCAAGTTCCTGGCCACGGCGGTCCACGAGGGCATTATCAACAGTCCCATCGAGGCGGTTTGATTTTGGCACTGGGAATCATCTCGATTTGTTGCAACGTTGCGGCGGTGCCAGGAATTTTGGCTTGGATCTTTGGCAAGAATGACTTGAAGGCGATGGACGCGGGGCTAATGGATCCTGAAGGTCGGGGTATGACTCAGGCCGGCATGATTATGGGGTTGGTCATGAGTATCTTCGCGCTTATTGGGCTTGTATTCTTGATTTGCTATTTCTTGTTTATCTTTTTGTTCGTTGTTGGCGTAGCGGGTGCCGCAGCAGGCGGTGGAATGTAAGTCGGCTTTGAGGGTATAAGCCGGTTTCGGGAACTTACCGAGGTATCGACAATAAGGGCCTCCCAAAACCAGACACTCGATCTGAAGAGCCAATTTCAAAGCCAGATAGTCGATCAATAGTGAGTCGAAGGCGCTAGCCTCGGGTTAGAAGAACCAGCAAAACAAACCACTCGTTGCGCTGGCCCGAGGCTAGCGCCTACGGCTCACAAGTTTCTGGGTAGGCTCAAAGTACGAGGTGTGTCGATTTTAAGAGTATCGACTTTTATAAGTGCTTGCCTTCTAAGTGCTTGCCTTCAACTGAATGATGAAGCTTTTCCAGTCGAGTCCTGGGACTTCATATTCTGACAACAGCCGGATGTCGACTTTCTTGAGAACGCCCAACTCGTCAGCCTCGGCTTTTTCCTCAATCCACTTGGGACCCTTGACCGCCAAGAGCCTTCCAAGAGAGGGCCAGACTTCTTCAAACCATGTCCCCATTTTCTTGAGCGGACCAACGGCTCTGGCGATTGAATAGTCGTATCGGAAATCTTCCAACAACTCTTCGGCGCGACAGTGGTAGATTTCGCAGCTGACTCCAACCGATTCAGCGATTTCACCAAGTGCCGCAGCTTTTTTGCCGACAGAATCGGTCAGCGAAATCGTCAGGTCCGGACGCAAGATGGCCAGAACCATTCCTGGTACGCCACCACCTGAACCAATGTCCAAAACCTCTTTGCCTTCAGGGATCAATTTTGAAAGCTCAATTGTGTCCAAGAGATCGCGCGTAACGAACATCTCGTAGGTCGTGTGGCGCGTAAGATTCAAGTCTTGGTTTTTCTCCCAAAGAGCTTGGCAATAGTGTTTGAGTTTTGGGAAAGCCTCGTTTGGGACTTCCAACTCGAACATGTCAATTGTTTTCTTTAAGCTGGCCACAGAGTGTTTTTCGCAGGATTGAATGTTGTCAGGTCAATCCATAACTTAGCAGAATGATGGCGGATTGTCGGTAGGTCTCGAAGCCAAAAGTTCGTTTGGGTTTGGGGCAAGGATATCAACGCTAAACATTTCAAAAGAATTGGGTTGGCTTAGTGTGGCTAGTGAAGCGCTTATCGCGGCTTTTTTGAGCTTCGGTTCATTCGAGCTTCGGTTCATTCGAGCTTCGGTTCATTCGAGCTTCGATTCGATTGAGGTTCGACTCGATTGAGCCTAGACCCGAATGAGCTTCGATTCAATTCTCGTCGTCGGAGTTATGAGGATGGTCGCGACCGCATGACCAGCAAACATTGAATCCGGCATCGACCGTTTCGCCACAGACACATCGCCACTCTGGGATTAGTATTTCCGCGGCTGCGGGGACTTCTCGAATTACTGTTTGTGCCAAATCGAGATTCTCTTGGTGAACGAAAACCAGTACGGGTTCCAAGCCCGTTTCGCTGATTGCATCGCCAACCACGATCGCGGAAATTCCGTTGGCTTCGAGTAAGATGCGAACAGAATGGGCCTCAAGCGAGCTTGGGTATTCTGCGACTTTCGAGAGTTTTTCGCCTTTGTGCAATATCTGTCGTCTCGTCTTAGGCTTCGGTAGTTCCTACTCTTACTCTTTTTAAAACCCTCGCTTCGCTTTGGGTTTGGCGCTGTTTCACGGAGTGAAATGCCACAATTTCTGCATCGACTCTTCTCTCGTTAAAAAATTCAGCTTTAGATTGCGGCATCAGAATTGGTGATGACCTGAACAGCGTTGTTGATAATCGGTGAAGTCATCAAGTAGGTTTTTGCATCGGTGAAAATCAACGTTAGGTGGAAGAAGATTGGAGCCGCAAAACAAAGCGAGTCAATTCGATCAAGCACGCCCGCATGCCCGACGACCAAAGTGCCGTACTCTCTCACGCCGCGATCGCGTTTGATGGCTGACATTGTCATGCTGCCCGAAGACGCCATCGAGCTGATGATCAACGCCATAAATCCCGCGCCATACCAAGTAAACGGCGTCACGGGTAACAGGATTTGAATCAACATTCCAACGAGCGACGTGCAACAGGCCGCTCCGATCAATCCTTCCCAAGTCTTCGTCGCGTTGACGGTCGGCGCGATCACGTGACGACCGAACAACCGATCCCAGACGAAATGCAGCATGTCGCTGACTTGAACGATGACAATAAAAAAGAACAGCAGGCCCGCAGTCGAACCATCCCATCGAACGTACTTTAATGTCGCTGAATCCCAGGTCGCCAAATCCAAATTCAAAAGCGCCGGGGCGTGGCTGAGCGAGTAAACGCAAATCAGCAAGCCGAATTGAATCTTGGCCGTTCGTTCGAGAAATCGTTTGTGGTCACCTGTAAACGCGATTCGAGCTGGAATGAACAGCGAAGCGTAAACGGGAATGATGATCGTGTAAAAATCGTAAAGATCGAACCCAACCAGCACATATTGGAGTGGAGTGAATCCGAAGAACACCCAAAACAGCGTCCGATGATCACCACGTCGCGTCGGCGTCATCGTGATGAATTCGCGCAATGCCCAAAACGAAATCAAGCCAAACAAAACAACCGTAACGACTTTGTTGAGCAGTAACGCGACCACCAGA
The DNA here is from genome assembly GCA_964389585.1 of uncultured Pirellulaceae bacterium. Classification (GTDB taxonomy): domain Bacteria; phylum Planctomycetota; class Planctomycetia; order Pirellulales; family Pirellulaceae; genus Mariniblastus. The sequence continues at coordinate 9,682 of CAYMFZ010000002.1, forward strand.
AGAACGCAAATCGTTAGCCAGGAGGTGACTCGCTTGTTAAAAGTTCTGATGATCGCCGGATCGATATGCGATTCCGGTTTTCGTTTCAACATTTGAGCGATGAACAACAGAATCGAAAGCGAAACGAGGACGATCAAAACCAAAACGATGGTCAGCTTGTCCAAGCCTGTTGAAGGCAGTTTGGCAACTAAGGGTTGTAAGTTTGAAATCACAGGTTGAGGAGTTTTCGATAGATTGAATTGGATGAAGCGATTTCAGATGCTGCGATTTCAGGTTCGAATTTAATAGCCGAAGCGAAGCCAAGTCATCGCTAATGTTAGCAATCAGAGGTGGTGAATTTCAAGACTCTTTCATCTTCAGCACGGATTCCCTGGCTCGGGTAAGGAACTCTGTTTTGGTTTCGCCTGATTCCAGCCAGATTGGTGCTCCAATTGAGATGCAACTTAGCAACGGCACGGGCAGGAATTCTCCCTTGGGCATGACGCGATTGAGGTTGTCAATATAGACCGGAATCAATTCTAGGTCGGGACGTTTTTTCGCCAAATGGAACAGGCCGCTTTTGAAATCACTCATTTCACCTGATGGATTTCGCCCGCCCTCGGGAAAAACGATCAGCGAGTTCGTGTTCCCAATCTCGCGAAGCATCATGTCAATCGGACTGTTGTGGACTTTGATCTTTTTACGATCGATCAACAGAACATTGAAAACCGAAGCCATATAACGCCTGACCGGGCCGCCTGACCAATAGTCGACAGCAGCCACCGGGCGAGTCAGGCTTCGAATGTTCTTTGGCAGGGATGACCATAACACCAACGCGTCCAAGTGGCTGGTGTGGTTGGCAAAATAGATTCGCTGACATGTGTCCGGTTCACAGTTAACCCAGCGCAGCGTGGCCCCGCTTAGAATTTTGGCGACCGCGGCAAGAACCGGAACCGTGATCTGCTTCATTCGAATGGGCCAATCGAGTAGGTGGAATTCCGCAAGACGGTTGTCGTCGCGGCTAACTCGATATTGTTTCGAAGTCCCTGAGTTTTTCAAGGCTGTTAGTTGGCCCGCATTCGCAAAACGATTGGCAAACGATTGGCAGCTCAGGCAACTTCTCAGTTGGATTCCGCAGGGAAGTCGTGGTTCCAACTGACGACGCCGTTTTCACCAGGCTCACTTGAGTTACCAGTTTCAACTGCATCCCCGTCTAGCGAGACCGGTTGGCCGAACTTTCGAGAATAGATCTCCTCGATCAGTTCCATATAGCCTTCTGTCATGCTGTCGAGCGAGCTGTTGGAAACGATATGAGATCGTCCAGCCTGCCCCATCGATTGACGCATTTCTGAATCGATCAAGAGTGTCAGCCAACGTTCAGCCATCAATTCAGCGTCATCAGCCGGCACAAGAAAGCCGGATTGGCCTTCAAGAACTGACTCGTCAATCGAGCCAACATCGGTTGCAACCACCGGGCGTTGGCAAGAAAGGGCTTCCATGATTGAAACGGGGCTCGCTTCGTTGTGCGAAGTTAACGCGAACATGTCGAACATCGAAAGCACGCCGCGGATGTCGTTTTGGGATCCAATGAAATAAACTTCATCCTGGATTCCTTTTTGATTTGCAAGCTCTTCCAAGCGTTGACGTTCAGGGCCATCGCCGGCGATGACAAACCGTGCCGAGGGAAGCTTTTCCAAAACGAGCCGAGCGGATTCAAGGAATAAGTCGTGATTCTTTTCAGGGCGAAGTGCCGCGACGATTCCAGTCACCGGTGCTTCCGGAGTAATTCCAATTTGCTCCCGCCAACTTTTTCGGCTGTCGGCATCGAAAACGAACGCATCGGTGTCGATGCCATTTGGAATCAAGAAGACTTTTTGCTCCGGGAATTTTTCTTGGTTAATTTGATACTCGGCGTGTTGTTGGGCGACCGCGATGAAGCCATCAGTGATCCCAGTGAGCATTCGATTCATTCGTCCCACGCCATCAGGCCATCCCGTCGAATGTAGAGCCGACAATACGACTGGCGTTTTGGCAAGTTTCGCACCAATTCGGCCCCAGAACATTTTGTCGCCTGCTCCGATCGTGATGAGCGCATCAATCTGCTGATCACGTAACAGCTTTCTCAATCGAGTCGCCACGGCGACGTCGTACTTGTGCTTGATCAAGTCTTCAAAGACTGGAACTTCAGCCGCCAGAACTTCCCCCAAGACATCTTTCTGCTTCATGCAGCCAATTACCGGTTCGATTCGAGTTCGATCAAGTCGGCGAATCAAGTTGACCAGCAGTGTTTCTGCACCACCAATGGGCATGCTGGTCAACAAGAACATGACGCGTAGCGGCCGCGTTTTAAGTTTCTTTAACATTGCTTATAAACGCCTAAGCGGTTGGAGTTTGGGAAGATTGCGAAGTCGAGTTGTCCAGCGTTGGCATCACATCGAGAGGTGGCGTTGAATTTGATTCGTCGATTGGCTTAGGTGAATCTATTTTTGAATCGTGTTTTTCGTAATCGTAGCGCTTCGTTTTGGCCATTCTCGGATCCAGCGTCAGCCAGTTCTTGACCCTCGCGAAAACCGGGTCAGCGTGAATTCGTTGGATGTGAAACGCATCGCCGCCGATTTCATTCCAGCCTTGGTATGCCGAGCAGACGCCAAGAAATCCCGCCTCTTTCAGCAAATGAAACACGGCTGGATTAAGGTTCGAAAACTTGCCAAACGGAAATGCGAAGTAACGGAGCTTACGACCAATCAGTTCACCCATTTCATTTGATGCGTGAATGACTTCGTCGACTAAAGTCTCCTCGCAAGTAATCTTGCCCAAGTCGTAATGTGATCGAGTGTGTGCACCAATTTCAATGCCAGCCAAATCGAGCGATCGTAGTGACTCAATCGTATTCGTGGGGAGCGGAGTATTTAGCTCGCGGTCGTGAGGGAAAGTCTGTTGTTCAGTCGTGTGATAGGTCGTGACAAAGTAAGTCGCTGGAATTCCTCGCTCGATCAACAACGGCAGCGCAAAATCGCAGTTCTCGGCGTATCCATCGTCAAAAGTTATCGACACGGTTGGGCGGTCATTGAAACCGCTTCGAATTCGACGTTGGCTTTCCTCTAAATCGACGAGGTCGAAGTTTTCCTGAAGCCAGTCAATTTGCCGCTGAAAATCTGCACACGTCATCGTCCATTCATTTAGCGCGTGATCAGCAACTCGGTGATAGAAAAGCGACAAAATGGGCACGGTCCCTTCGCGTTGCATACGACGAAATTGAAGCTTCCGAAGCGGAGTCGTGGCAAGCCGATAAGCGTCGATAAATTTTGAATTCCAAGTTTTCATTTTGACGCGAAGATCCGTTGGATCGTTCTTTTAGCAACTTCTTTTTGTAGAGCTCTCACAGAAAGAGCGGTGGTCTTTGTAATTGTTGGTTACCCACGGCGATCGTCCATTGTTATTTGTGCAATTTTGAGATCAGGAATTGAGTAGAGCGAATGATCGTCATAACCAGTTCAGACAAACCGTCGAAGCGATGATGACGCTGAGTTGTGATGACCGTTGCGGTGGACGTGGCAAACGCGACCTAGGCTTTTTTAAAGCGTTGCTCGGTCTGTTGTTGAGCGATCTTCTAATGAAGACCTCCTGACTAATTAAGTCATCGCTTTTGTTTACAAAATCCAAAATTGCAATTTTCCAACTGCTCTCGACCCAATTTGAAGACTCAAAGGCTGACTATGTCCATCAAGCGACACTTATTTGGTATTAAGATCGACGCGATTCGAATGAACGAAGCCGTCGCAAGTGTTCGAGCTTGGGTTAACGAATCGCCATCTGAATGTCGTTACGTCGTGACTCCCAATGTCGACCATGCCGTTCTCTTTCAAGAAAACGAAGGGCTGTGTAAGTCCTACGAAGAAGCGCACTTGATTCTGGCTGATGGGCATCCCATTGTTTGGGCATCTCGTTTACTTCGGCAACCATTACCAGAACGCGTTGCCGGTTCAGAACTTGTTCCGGCTTTGTTTGACTCGTGCAACGAATCGGGCGGTCTCCGCGTGTTTCTGTTAGGAGCCCAGCCGGGAGTGGGGGCGATTGCTGCAGCCAACATGAAGAAACTTTGGCCCAATGTTGAGACCGTGGGCGTTTACAGCCCACCGATGGGATTCGAAAAAGACCCAGAAGAAAACAATTACATCCTCGGTCGAATTGCACTTTGTCGTCCCGACGTTGTCATCGTTGGGTTGGGAGCACCCAAGCAAGAGATATGGGTCAATAACCATTACAAGCAGATGAACGCGAAAGCCGCGTTGTGTGTCGGTGCGACAATCGACTTTTTAGCCGGTGAGCAAAAGCGGGCTCCCGTTTGGATGCAAAAGGGCGGAGTCGAATGGCTGCATCGCATGTGCAGTCAACCACGACGGCTGGTGAAGCGCTATGCGAAAGATGCTTGGGTGTTTCCGCAGCTTGTTTGGCGACAAATGTTTGCCAAGCAGACCGGGTTTTGAGAGTTCGATTTTCGCTTGACTTGTGAGCTATTCCGCAGGAACCAAGTTGATTTTGTAGAGTTTCGAGCAAAGCTTGCCTGTCACCAAGAGCGTTCGTTCGCCTGGAACCAGTGCAATCCCATTCATGATCCCGTCCAATGGTCGATCGCTCTTCGGCCAAAGTCCCGTCAAGTCGATGATGGATGTCACTGCGCCTGAGCTCGGATCGATCTCGTAGACTAAATCGGAAAGGTACTTGTTCGCAAATAGCTTGCCGCCCGCAAATTCCAGCTCATTCAACTGACCAACTGGCAGGCCAGATTTTCTGCGAACCTTAAGCGTTCGTTTCAGTTCAAATGTTTTTGGGTCTCGAAACTGAAGTGTGTGTGACCCATCGCTCATGATCAGTTCGTTCTTGTTGGTGTCGGTCGTGATTCCCCAACCTTGGCCTTCGTAAGTAAACTCTTTGACGGGTTGCAAGTTCTTGTCGTAAACAAAAGCTTTTCCTGCTTTCCAGGTTAACTGAATGAGTTGATCGTCAACCATCGTTAAGCCTTCACCAAAGTACTTACTATCGACGGGTTCGTTTTGAAGGATCTCGCCCGTCTTCAAGTCGATCTTGCGAATCGACGACTCGCCCTTGCGACCAGTGCTTTCCCAAATAGCTCCGTCAGCGACCAAGAGCCCTTGAGTGAATGCTTTTTCATCGTGGTCGATTGTGTCGACCAAATCAAAAGTAAACCTGGGCGCTTGGTTTTGTTGTTTCTTGAGAAAGACGGCCAGATACGTGCCACCTACGGAGATGGTCAAGAACAAAGCGATCAATCCCCATCGCATTGGACGCTTTTCCGAATGGCCTAAAGGAGAGCCTAGGGGAGAGCCTAGGGGAGAGCCTAGGGGAGAGTTGGCTGTGGAAGTTTTTTTGGCCGATTGAGTTTGCTCGGTCGTCGGAGGAAAACTGCGAGACCTACGCTTTGGTTTGTTCTTGGACATTAATATTGCAAACGATTCACGATATGTTTCTCAGCGCCTAGCGACGCACGAACGCTGATTCTGTTGAGTCTAATTTGTTGGATTCTTATTCCGCCTCTGAATTGGCATTGGATTCTATTGGGCCTTCATAGTCTGCTCCGCACGACCAACACACGCCGAATCCCTCATCGACATCTTCACCGCACTTACAAGTCCAAGCCGGAATCGCGTCGCCGTCGTCTTCCATGGCGTTGATGAGCAGTTCTTTGGATTTCGCTACGTCTTCTTCATAGACAAACATCTCAATCTCATCGGGCCCGTCGAGTGCAGCTCCGAACGCCGAATCCCCAAGGCCTTTGACTAACACATGGATGCCATTGTCTTCAAGCGTTCCCTTGTAGAAATTTGCTTCGACGTCGGTTTCTACGACGAGCAATCGGACTAACGTTTTTTCTTCCATAGCGCTACTCGATTCAAAACAGATGTGAGATTTACTCTGATGTGCCTTCCTTGGTCCACAGTGAATCTGGAAGTGTAACTGATTTCGTTAATTGATCAATTTCCGCTAGTTCGTCTTTGGAAAAATCAAGGTTCTCAAGTGCCTTGCAGTTTTCGGTTATCTGTTCAGGCCGGCTCGCCCCACAAAGCACGCTTGTGATTTCTGGTAAGCGAAGAATCCAGGCGATCGCCATTTGGGCCAAGCTCTGTCCGCGTTTTTCTGCGATAGCATTCAAGGATCGAACAATGTTGAGAACGTCCTCGGTAAGTTCATTGGGTCGAAGTGTTCCCGGAGAATTTGCCGCTCGTGAATCCTTTGGAATTGAAGTCAAATACTTGCTCGTCAACAAGCCTTGATAAAGCGGGCAAAACGCAATCATGCCAACGCCTAATTCTTTGCATGACCCGACTAAACGATCTTCAATCCACCGATTGAACATGGAGTAGTTCGGCTGGTGGATCAAAATGTTGGCCCAATTGTTTTTCTGACAAATTCCCACGGCGTCTCTGGTTTGCTCCGAAGAGTAACTGCTGATCCCCACGTAAAGTGCTTTGCCCTGCTCTACTGCGGTGTTAAGTGCGCCGAGTGTTTCTTCCATCGGCGTCTCTGGATCGAAACGATGGCTGTAGAAAATGTCAAAGTAATCTACGTCGACACGTTTGAGAGATTGGTCGAGACTGGCTAGCAAATATTTTCGCGAGCCCCACTCGCCGTAGGGGCCAGGCCACATGTCATATCCCGCCTTGGATGAAATCAGGATCTCGTCTCGTGGTAAGTCTTTCAGGATTTTACCAACGTTCGATTCTGCACTACCGTAAGGCGGACCATAGTTATTCGCCAAATCGAAATGAGTGATCCCAGCATCAAAAGCAGTGTGGATCATCGCTCGTTGATTGTCCGTCGGTTGATCGCCACCAAAATTGTGCCAACAGCCCAACGTGATTTCAGGAAGCTTCAGTCCTGAGCGTCCGCAACGTCGGTAGTTCATTCGGCCGTCGTATCGATTTGAATCTGGTTGGTAATTCAATTTTGGGATTCCATATCAAGGATATTTCGCAAATCAATTGTTAGTTGACACCAATTTTTTAACCACAGCCCGTTTTTGGCAAGCGGTCTAAGAATCGCATTGAGTTCAACTGCTTTGAGAGAGACAACACTTGAATCATGGTGGTTTTTGCATAGGGGACCCAAGTCAATCTTTGGTAGAACTTCAAACTCGAGCTTAGTGGGTAACTTCTGCGGAAGTTTCCAAGCCTCACGAGTGCTAGGGTTTGCACTTTGGCTAGGTAACTCTCGGCAAGAGTCACCCACTTAAGTTCAAGTGAATCATTGAACCTTAAACAAGTTCCTTGGGCTTCTTTTTGAGGTCTAAGAGTAAAGAGTTGCCGCGATTTTCGCGGAACGTTAAACTGCCAACCCAAAGAGCGATTCGACTCCACGGCAAGCAAACGTTTCTTCAATCACGGCTGAAAACTTGGATCAACACCGCGTACTCATGGCGACCGATGTTCCGTTCTGGCGTAAATCGACTGGCGCGGAACAAAGAATGGCGTCGCTAGTCCATTTTTTGTCCATCGACGGATTTCAGGTTCGAACTTTTTTCCTTGGCCAAACCGATACCGATCAATTTACATCGATGGATCGTGAACTGATCAGTTCACAAAATCTTGACATCGAGCAACGATCTTCAGAACAACCACCGCAACAGCTTGCAAGCAAAATCGGTTGGTACGCCCAAGCTGCCCAACACCAATGGTCCCAATGGGCTCGAGGTTCGGATGGGAGCGATTCGAATCAAGGCAATTCAGATGGTAGTGACTCGGTTGATTCTCCAGATGAAGAAACGCCCTCGCTTGGCGACTATCGCTGGCCTTGGGCGATCTCTGCGTTTGCTGAATCGATAGCCAAATTCAAACCAAATTCAGTGATCATCCAATACGTCAAGCTCAGCTATTTGTTGGAGGCAATCGACCAAGAAAAAAGTGAAGTCATGTCTTTGATTGATACGCATGATGTGCTTCATGTGCGAGCGAAACAATTTCGCGAACATGGTTTCAAACATTGGATCGAATTGTCGAAAGAGGAAGAAGCGAACGAGCTTAAGAAGTTCGACACCATCATTGCGATTCAGGATAAAGAAGCCGAGTTGTTTCGAGAGCTTGTCCCCGACACCAAAACGATCGTGTGCGGGCACTCTGTCGAACTTGCGGCTTCGACCCGTCCTGTCGCACTTGCCAGCACCTCGCCATCGAGTGTTGAGGAGGATGGTCCCGCCAAATTGACGATTGGTTATCTGGGGTCAGCTAACGCATCGAACACGCATGCGGTTGAATCTTTCCTTACGAACGTTTGGCCGGAATTGGTTGATTTGAATCCGGAGATGCGATTCGATCTCGTGATTGCTGGCGGCATTTGTCAGTGGCTAGTTCAGTCCGACGTTTTCGAAACGCTTGATGAAAATCGAATTGACTTATTGGGCTCCATCGCCGATCTCGAAACGTTTTACAATCGAGTCGACGTCGTGATTAATCCTGTGCAGTTTGGGACAGGTTTGAAAATTAAGAATTGCGAAGCCATCGCGTTTGGCAAACCAGTGCTAACGACGCCTGCGGGAAATGCAGGGTTTCCCGCCGCAGCCCAATCGGCGATTGTGGTTTGTGATTCGGCAGAAGCTTTTCAAATTCACTTGATTTCCATCGCTGTCGAACGCGAACGTCTGACGGCGTTGCAGGCTGCTGCCACAAAACTGTCCCAGTCCGGATTTTCAGATCAGCACGTCTATTCTGCGTTGAAAAAGACTCTTCTAGAGGGTTTTTAGTAGGTAACCACTATCATTTGCCGTTTTGTCGTGGCTTTACTTGGTCAAAACGATGGAAAAAGTAGCCTAATTGGAACGGCTTGCTTAAAGGCGCGTCATAATAGTCTGGATGTTTTTCAAATCTTACTCGGGTAGATCAATGAGCCGCAAAAAAGGATTCACGCTAGTCGAACTGTTGGTCGTGATTTCGATTATCGGCATTTTGATGGGAATGCTTTTGCCAGCCGTTCAAATGGTTCGCGAAGCCGCGCGACGAACGCATTGCGCTAACAATCTCAAGAACATTGGTTTGGCGATTCACAACTACGAAGGTTCGCGTCAACTGTATCCGCCATCCCGCGCCGCCGACGGATTTTTGACTTGGCCTGTCTACCTGATGCCGTACGTTGAGATGAACAATATGTACGCAAAGCTGGACTTGAATAAGCGGTACATGGAACAGGATCCCGTCATCGTTCGCAAGCCGATGGAGGTTATGCTTTGCCCCTCACGTCCTCGAAGTCAAAACTTTAGTAAATTCGAAACGCGCGGGCCGCTTGGTGGAATCGGTGACTACGCCGGAAATGCAGGAACGGAACGATTTTTTATCAACGACCTTTGGGCCCTGTTCGAAGAGCCTGTTGATGGTGTCTTCAATTCAGGATTGACAAAGGACAATCAAGTCGTCAACGGCATGCTTGTGGGGCCTGAAAAAGGTCGATACGGTCACAGCTCAATGTCGGATGGCCTATCAAACACAATCTTCGTTGGCGAAAAATACGTTAGCACATACGGCGAGTTGGATTCTCACGGCTGGGGCGACGGTTGCACTTACAACGGCGACGAACCTGAAACTTTTATGCGAATTGGTGGATACGGAATGGGGTTGGCATCGAGTCGAACTCTTGATGTTTCACCTGGCCAGTATCCGGTCTTTGGAAGTGGTCATCCCCAAGTCGTAAATTTCGTCATGGGCGACGGAAGTGTTCATGCGGTCGCAACGGCGACAGACGAAGAAACGATTCATCGGCTTTGCTCGCGCGACGATGGCTCGCACGTTTCGCTTGACTGATATGTCTCAACCTTCCATCTATTTCGTTGGCACGCAACAGGAAGTGTCGCACCATGCGGCGCCGCTTCAGCGTTCGCTGGATGTGAAAATCGCCGAGCCCAAAGAAGTCGTGGAAAACGCGAAATCCGGCGACCTTGCGATCTTTTACTCGGAACACTTCGATCGGTTTCGAGACGCATGTCAGCAGCTAAAGCAGCGAAACGTTGCCACGTTGTATATGGTCGATGGAATTCTTGAATGGCGAAACGCTTGGGAGAACATGCCCAACGAAGTCGCTTGTCCTTACGCGATGCGTCCGGTGCTTTCCCATAAAGTTGCTTGCATTGGTCAGTCACAGGCGCGGGTTTTGAACGCTTGGGGTAACGAGAGCAAAACCGAAGTTGTTGGGATTCCACGTTTGGAAGGAATGGGGCGCGAATCAGTTGAACGCTCAAACTCCACCGCATCGTTTCGCGTCCTGGTGATGACGGCGAAGACTCCCGGCTTTACGCCAGAACAAGTCGATCGTGTCCGCGAAAGCCTCAAAGATCTGAAGAATTGGCAGGCAGCAAACGGCCAATCGAATCAAACCAATCTCAATGTCGAGTTTGTGTGGCGGCTGACTGGTGGTTTGGCAGAAGAAATTGGTGTCGAGACTCAGGTTAACGACCTAACGGGCAAAGAGCTGGCGGCAGTACTGGCAAACGTCGATGCCGTGATTTCAACACCATCGACCGCGATGCTTGAAGCCATGCAAATGGGATTGCCTGTTGCGGTTCTCGATTATCACAACTGTCCACATTACGTGAATGCGGGCTGGGATATTTGTTCGAATGAACATATTGGCCCAACCATCGTACAGATGGCGGAACGCAACGAAGTTCGAATGTTGTTCCAGCAAAATGAATTGGCTGATGCCCTTAACATCAACGGGAATTCGCTTCAACGATTCGTTGAGTTAATCGAAAAGATGTTAGCGTCGGCAGGTCGTCAACTTGAGAGCGATGACAGCCAGCCGCTGTCGTTCAACGAACCTTTGCTTACCCCATTGCCGCAAACGCTCGCAACGTTTTCTCACGAAGCGTTGTACCCCACTGCCGATGAGTTCACGAGTGAAGATAGGACGGTACTTCAAGTCGAGTTGTCGCACGCCCGACGCGAGATCGCGCACTTGCATCGGGAACTGGCTCAAATTCAGTCGGAGCTTGATCAAGCCCATCAAATCTTTGAACAAATTGAAAAACATCCGATCGCGGGTCCGGTTGTTCGAATCCGACAGAAGATGCTTGATTTGATGGCGACCATGCGAAACCGTAAAAACAAACTTGATTCAACTCATCCTATCACTCAATCACGATCCAACCCTGAAACGCCTTCGAATTAGGCGGACCCAACGCTAAACCGTGTCATAATAACCAAGTGATCCAGGACTTAAGACAACGCGAATCGCTGCTTCAATCGGTTTCGACTTCCGATCCGATCGTGCTATGCGCCTCGGATGACAACTACGTCAAGCCACTGGCTGTGACGTTGCACTCGGCAGCCACTTCGTTGAAGTCCGGCAATCATCTTCACGTGTTGCTGATGGATGGCGGAATCAGCGAATCCAACTGGACCGGGCTTCGCGAGACGCTAGTCGATTTGCCCGTGACGGTTCATGTTCTTCGCCCTGATCGCGAAGAGATCGCGGACCTTGGAATCTCGCATCACATCACCCACACAGCCTACTTTCGATTGCTGGCGGCAAGGCTGTTGCCGGAGTCGATCGACAAAGTCATCTACCTCGATTCCGATGTCCTCGTCAAACACGATTTGACGGAGCTGTGGAATTTCGATGTTGGAGAACATTACTGTCTTGCGGCGGTTGATATTGCTTGTCCTTTTGTGGATGCCTATCAAGCCAAGTCCAACGCGACGGCTGAATCAAAGTCCAAACTAAGCAAAGCAATTCCACACCTCGCTGCGATCTCGCCGATTCCCAATTGGAAGCAGCTTGAGCTCGTCGGCTCTGCGCCTTATTTCAACAGCGGCGTAATGGTTTTGAATCTTGCTCGTTGGCGGGCTGAAAAGATTGATCAGAAACTGTTGGCATGCCTTCGAGACAATTCCGATCACGTTTGGTGCTGGGACCAATACGCACTCAATGTTGTTTTCGCCGGACAATGGGGGCAGTTGCCGCCTCGTTGGAATCAGGGCGCTCATGTGTTTGAATATCCTGATCAGACACACAGTCCAATTGACGAATCGGAATTCGTCGCGATGCGGGATGACCCGGCTTTGATTCATTTCACCACGGAGTTTAAGCCTTGGGAGTTTCGCCCATTTCATCCGCTGAGAGAAACGTTTTTCCAGCAGCTGGACCAAACGGCTTGGACCGGTTGGCGACCGACGAAGCCAGATTTCAGTCTCAAGCGGGCGTGGGATTTGACGGCGGTTTATTGGATCCGAAAGTGGGTCATTGGTTATCGCAAGCTCCGAGCAGTTTTTGGCTAGATGAGTTCCTAGCTGATGACCTCCTGATCAACGACGTCCCAAACGAAATTCACAATTGAAAGAGGCGACAACGCATGTCGCAGCAAGACGCAAATTTGACTCAAACGAAAGTTGCTTCCAACGCGACTGAGTCGAGCGCTGCGCCAACATCGAGTTCGCTAGCGATCAATGCTGGTTCGGCCGATGTAACGAAGATTGAGCGAGACGTGTCATCGCCGTTGCTTACGATTTTCGCCTTGCCGAAACCATTCGGGCAAGGAACCGATTTGATCCAACGAAATGCGATCAACTCTTGGGCTCGCCTCCAGCCAAACGTAGAAGTCCTCTTGATTGGTGATGAAGACGGAATTGAAGCAGCAGCCGCGGATCTTGGTGTTCGACACGCCGGCGGAATTGAGTTCAATGAGCATGGCACGCCACTTGTCAGTTCGGCTTTTGAAATTGCCCACCGAGAAACGAATTCGCCTTTCTTAGCCTACTGCAACTGTGATGTCATTCTGATGAAGGACTTTCAGCGAGCCGTCGAGTTGCTCGCTAACGATTCGACTTTGGATCAGTTCGTGGCTTTTGGGCAACGAACAGATTTAAAAATTGAGCGTGAGATTGATTTTGACCAGCTGCTTCAGATTGAAGAACTTTTGGGTAACGCTCAGAAACATGGCAAACTCAGTTCGAACGTTTGCAAAGAGTACTTCATTTTCAATCGAGATCTTTACACCAACGTTCCAAAGTTTGCGATTGGAAGAGGAAATTGGGACAACTGGATGATTCATTCGGCCAAAGAAAAAGAGATTCCGGTTGTGAAACTTTCGAAAATGGTCTCTGCGATTCATCAGGCTCACGACTACTCTCATGCCTCGGCCAGCCGTTTTAGTTGTTATGTGTCAGGTGCGGAAGCGAGTGAAAATCTGCGTTTGGCGGGCGGGCGACATTTAGTTTCCGGCTCTACCGCAAACTGGCGATTGACTCAAACGGGACTCAAACGCGAAAAGCCACTGCTGTTGAACCCATCGTTTTGGAATGACATTCCCAGATTTACTCGGTTGATGTTTAATCTGTTGACGGGATAAGCAGCTAGTGGTTTGTCAGCCTTAAAGTTTAGGGTGTTGGAAATCAGCCGCCACGCGTTTGCGTCCGGTTGTAAGCGCCAGGAACCGGGTGCTAATGCACTGCGGCTGGTCCCAAATTTGAGCTTTGACGAGCCGCTAGTGCATCGTTCTAAATAGATTTTTTGGTTGTCCACTACCTATAGATCGAAAAGGAACGAAGCTCTCAGGATCGTCCATGGGTTGCCAACCGGGCCTCGCAGTGACGTGGGTATTCCAAATGGAAAAAAGATGCTGACTTATTTTGCAATCACTGCGGCGATCTTTCTAATCGGCGCTGCAGTTGTGCAGGGAGCCATCGCGGTTTGGTTCCGCAATTGGTTTGTCAAAAAGAAACCCGTCGTCGTCGCTGAAGACCAACAGCAACACGTTGCCGTGATCATGAGCGTTCGAGGATGTGACCCAACCTTGCGAAATTCGCTGACCGGTGTGCTGCAGCAGGATTATTCAAGCTACGAAGTTCACTTGGTCGTCGACCATCGAACAGATGAAGCTTGGGAAGTCGTCCACGCCATTCAGGCCGAATCAGATGACCGCAACGTCTTGATCATTCACGAGCTGTCCAGTCCGCGTGAGACTTGTAGCTTGAAATGCCACGCGATTGTTCAGGCTCTTGAATCTGTTTCTGAGAAAACGAAAGTGATCGCTTTGCTGGACGCGGACGTTGCGGTTCATAAGACTTGGCTGCGCGAGCTTACCGCGCCGTTGGTAGATCCATCAGTGGGAGGCGTGACGGGGAATCAGTGGTTCGAACCTGAACCGGGAGCTGGAATCGGGTCACTGACTCGTAGCACTTGGAATGGTGGAGCCCTGGTGCCTACTATTTTCTTTTCTAATCCTTGGGCGGGAAGTTTTGCGATGCGACTCGCCGATGTTGAGGCGTCAGAACTTAAGTCGATTTGGAGCCGTTCGATTGTTGATGACGGACCGATTCAATCTGCGATCAATGGAATCGGCTTGCGAATTGAATTTGCCCCCTCGTTGATCATGATCAACCGAGAGTCTTGCACTTTTAGTTACGTCAACCGTTGGGTTACCAGGATGCTGACCTGGTCTCGACTCTACGAAAAAACATTTTTTTTATCGGTTATCCACGCGGCATTTAGCAACGGCGTCATGTTGGCAAACTTTCTTGTTCTGATTCTCGCAATTGCACAAGGTCATGCGTTAGCGATTGGAATCAGCACCTCGACACTATTGATTAGCGGATTGTTGTCAACCGTTTCGTATCTCGCTGCCAGAAGTTGCGTCAAGAAAAGCTGTGAGTTGCGAGGAGAGACATTGCCTTCTATTCAACCCGCTCGATTCGTTGGCGTCTTGCTGATGGTTGCGATTGCTCACCTGGTTTACGGCGTTTCTTGCGCAAGAGCGTTGGTGCTTAAGCAGATCAAGTGGCGAGACATTTCGTACCGAGTCAAAAAGCACGATGACGTTAAACGATTGAACTATCATCCGTTTGTTCGCGCGGAAACCAACTCAGACGTGTCGATTTAGAAGCTATCCGCGAATCGGGACGTTTTGGCCACGGAGTGATCAACGACTATCGATAAGCGGCAGTGTCGTTGATTTCTCCGAAATCTCAACGAGCGCAAGATTAAAGCCATGACATGCTCAAAAAATGTCACAACCTTTCGTGTTGCAGAAGATCTAACTCAGTAGGATCCGAGCCAATCAGTTACAAACATCCGAGCCAATCAGTTACAAACTGCATCTACTGCAGGTGATCAGCAAGCTGCTTCAAAGCCAACTCAACCGTTTGGATCGCATCGTTGAACTTTGGTGCCTCTTCCTCGTCGACGGCTTCGAGTTGCGCAGATTTATCAGAGGCAACCATCGCTCCGATTGCTCCAAAGCTTGATCGAAGTGAATGACCTGAGCGACGCGCCGTTTTCCAATCCTCATCGGCAACCGCTTGTCTGGCTTGGGCGATAAGATTGGGAGCTTCTTGCAAGCATGTCGAGCGCAGCAAGTCGACCAACTCCGGATCGCCGGCTGCGGTTTCCAGGGCAGCCGCCTCATCGAGAATTGGAATGGATTGATTGTCTTGTGACGGAGAGTTGTTCGTTCCAGATTGTTCCACGGCTAAATACAACTCATTAGGTTTATACGGTTTGATCAAATGGCTATCCATGCCGGCGTCAAGGAAACGCTCCTTGTCGCCACTCATCCCATGGGCAGTTAAAGCAACGACCCATTGATGTTTGCCGGTTGCTTTTTCTTGCTCTCGCAAAATCTTTACAGCCGACAACCCATCGAGTTCGGGAAGTTGAATATCCATCAATACGATATCATAATCGTTCTGTTCGATGGCTTCGAGAGCTTGGCGGCCTGACTCGACTAAATCAACGTGATGGCCTCGTTTTTCCAGCAGACCAATCGCGACTTTTTGGTTGACCAACCCATCTTCAGCCAGCAAAACTCGCAAGCCCCGCTGAGAATGAGATCGAATGGAATTTGGCTTTGATTTCTCAATAGCCAAAGCATCCGTCGGTTCAAGTCTAGCAGTGAATCCGAATACACTCCCTTTGCCAGCAACTGATTTGACGTCAGCGGTTCCCTGCATCATCTCGGCAAGCGTCTTACAAATCGAAAGCCCAAGTCCAGTTCCGCCAAAACGTCGACTGATTGTGACGTTCTCTTGCTTGAATGGCTGAAAGACATCGGCGACACGATCAGGAGCAATTCCAATTCCCGTATCCTCGACTTCGAAACGCAAGAGGTGCGACTTCGAAGAACCAGAATCAGAATCGGACTTAAAAAGACGAACGTTGATTTCACCACGTTCGGTAAATTTGACGGCGTTGCTCAGCAGATTGAGCAGGATCTGTCTAAGCCGGAGCGGATCGCCAATGTAAACAGGAGCAACCTGCTGACCATGCTCGATGTTAATCTTCAAGCCCTTTTGGTTGGCTTTGATTTCCATCAGCCCGACAACATCGTTGACCATTTTTTCAATGGCGAAAGGACGATTCTCAAGCTCCAATTGACCGGCTTCAATTTTTGAGATGTCCAACACATCGTTGATCAGAGCCAAGAGGTTTTCTGCACTTCCACTGGCAAGGTCGAGATACTCAGATTGCTTGGCGTCGAGATCAGTTCCTCGGAGAAGCTCACACATACCCAGTACGCCATTCATTGGCGTGCGAATCTCGTGGCTCATATTGGCGACAAAGAAACTTTTCGCGCGGTTGGCAGAATCGGCTTCCTGGCGCGCGAGTTCCAGTTGGCGATTCGCAATTTCAGTCTGTTTTTGGGCAACTTCCAAATCCTCAATGAGACTTGCCTGTTTTCGATTCCAAAATAGAGTCGCTATCGTTCCCAGCGTCATCGCAGTCAGAAGCGCACCAAGGCTCCACCAAAAACTTGGGTGTTCGTAAAACTTCTTTTGGAAAAATCCTGATGTGACCCAGCGAGCATGGTACTCACGGTGCTCGGAGGGCGTCATGCGGTCAAGCGTTTTTGAAATGATGTCGGCGAACTCACTCCAGTCGTCGCGCACCCCAAATCCGTTGGAGTAAACAAAATCAGTTTCGCCCGCAACGCGGAGGTTAGTAATGCCTTCCTTCTCAGCCATGTAAGTCACAACTGATGCGCCGCCGAAAAAAGCGTCTACTTCTCCGGTCGACAACATGCGAACGCCTTGGGCCGGTCCGTCGACTTCGACCAATTCGATTTCGGGATAAGAAGTTCGCAAGAAAAATTCACCCGTGTAGTCGTTGGGCACCGCGACTTTTTTTCCGGCAAGGTCCGAAAGCTCAAGCTTGCCAACTTCTTCTTTTCTGACCACGATCAAAGCCGGGAAAGTGATATACGGTTTACTGACCGAAACGAACTTTCGCGTTGACCAAGGAACAATTAGTGGTACCGCATCAATCTCGCGATTTCCCAACATCTGAAGATTTTCTTTCCATTGGTTGGTTCTAACCAATTCAAACTCAACGCCCAGTTCTTTGGAAAAACGATCAAGGTAGGTTGAGACAACGCCTTTGTATTCATCAACCGGACCGTTCTTTGTTTCTCTTGTTTCCCAAATCTCAAAAGGAGGAAAGCTGGGAGTGGGGGCGATTCGAATAACTGGATGGTCCGCCAACCATTTCTGTTCTGATTTTGTCAGCCAACTAAGGTCGCGCGGAGTTTGCGCAGAGGTGGTCGCATCGACCAGAATGCAACTCAAAAGTAGAGTCGCAAGTGAGATCCTTTTGAAACGTGGCATGAGCTCTCCAGCCAAAATTCTACGGAGATAGCAAACCGATTACAAAGATTTTCCACGTTATTCGCTCGTCCGGATCGAGATCGGAAGTTCGCTTTCAAACTTGTAAGAGTTCAGAAATGGGCAGGCGTCAAAGCTGCACAGAATGACTTTTCCGGCGAGCGAGGTAAGGGCTTCAGCCAACATTGCAAACGAGACCGTGTTTCGTTTCCATCTATCTCCCAAGCATGTCGGAAACGCTTTTTGAAAGGTTTCCCCAGCTTTGACCAAGTGTCGCAAAAAGATTTGAAAATTCTCAAATAGAGAGCCAATATTTCACATACACGGCTTTTTTTGCATGAATGTTCGGAAAACCGAATTGGCACGGCAGGTGCGATAGGTGAGATGGAGTTTCATCAAGGAGATAACATCCATTTCAAAAACTATATCTAAAAAGGAGTTTTTTGCATGCAGATATCGCCATACAAGCCAGATGTCGATTTGTTTCAGACGCCGTACTTTTTCTTTTCGAACAATCGAGATTCAGAAATCCTTTACGTGAGTCCCTCTGTCCAAGACGTCTTGGGATATTCGCCCTGCGAAATGGTAGGTCGCAACTACACCGAGTTCTTTGAATCAGAAGTGACCCCGAACGATGTCCGGCTTCCAAGCCGACCTCGACCAACGAGCAAGACAAGTCGAACTTCTTTGAGGGTGGTAGCTGCTCGAGACGGATCTACCAAAGTCTTAAAAATCCAGTCTTATGGAAAAGTTGATGAGTCGGGACGAATCGTAGTTGATCATACGATTGCTCAAGACATTTCAGGCGAGTTCGAAGCGAGAACTCACATCAATGAACGGCTGGAAAAATTGTTATCGGTAGAAGCAGCCCTGTCCGAGCGAGAAGCAAGTGCATTGAAATCTGTCATTGCCGGAAAACCGAACAAGGCCATCGCAAAACAGTTCTCAATTACTGAGCGTGCCGTTGAAATGATTCGCTCTCGATTGATGAAGAAATTTGACGTCGGCACGTCTGCTGAATTGATCGCACTGGCAAGCGAGCTTGAGACGTTACGCGGTGTTCTTCAATTCAACGATTGAGTTGAAATTCAAAGTTGCCTGGGTCGTTGACGTTGGGCCGAGTCGTTAACGCTCGGCCAACGCAATCTAAAACGCCAGCCTGTTTCGCAACTCATGCTCTTCTTTCTGGGCCAAGGCTGGTGACAACGCATTGAACTAGGATCAAAAAAACGGAGCAAGCCAAATACTTGTGGCGAGCTCCGTTCTTTTATCAATCGTAAACTTGCGACTACCGCTACTGATTACCGATCAGCAACATAGACCGCCAAAGATTTATATGGCAGCGTATGGCTGCCACTTGCTGCCAATTCTGGTCCGTCAAGTTCTGGGTAAACATCGTGTGGCGAGGGAAGCGAAGTATCAACGAACAGTCGCCACTTTTTTGATTTCGCGATCGTCGGAATTAGAAAGCGACTTCCTTGGCCACTCGAATTCAACATCAGTAGCACATCTCTACCCATCCCCTCTGGGTCGTCTTCTGGTTTTGGGGCCGCGAGCAAACAGATGATTGATTGCTCTGAGGCATGCCAATCAACAGCGGTTCCAAGGGCACTGTACCAACTCACGTCCGCCCATCCGTCTTTGCTGTCAGGAACACCGGTCAAGAAAGTTTGCCGTCTGACGGTCGGTTGGTTTCTTCGGAACTCGATCAGCGAGCGTGTGAATCGAATGAGTTCCGCGTTGTCTTCAACAAGCTTCCAGTCGAGCCAAGAGATTTCGTTATCCTGGCAATAAGCGTTGTTGTTGCCGTTTTGCGTTCGTCGGAATTCGTCGCCAGCGACAAGCATCGGAACGCCTTGGCTCAGCATCAACGTAGAGATCATGTTTTTGATCTGACGAAGACGGAGTTGGTCGATCAGCGGTTGGTCTGTGGGGCCTTCGACGCCAAAGTTTTCGCTGAAGTTATGATTGTCGCCGTCTCGATTGTCTTCGCCATTAGCGAGGTTGTGCTTTTGGCTGTAGCTGGAAAGGTCACTCAGCGTAAACCCATCATGCGAAGTGATGAAGTTGATGCTGCTGCAAGGCGGACGGCCACCAGGTTGATAGAGGTCCGCTGATCCCGCCAAACGAGTCGCAAGCGCGCCTCTCGTCCCACTGTCGCCTCGCCAGTAACTCCGAATATCATCTCGGTATCGACCATTCCACTCGGCCCAGCGATCGTCGCCGAACGAGCCGACCTGATAAGCACCTGCGGCGTCCCAGGCTTCGGCAATGATCTTCGTATCAGCCAACAAAGGATCTTCGCCAATCGCTTCGACAAGCGGAGGATTGGGAACAAGGTGGCCATTGCGGTCACGGCTGAGAATCGATGCTAGATCAAAACGGAATCCGTCGATGTGGTAGTTGTGAACCCAGTGACGCAAAGAGTGAAAGATCATTTCGCGAACGATTGGGTGATTCCCATTAACCGTGTTTCCGCAACCAGAATAGTTCTTGTAGTAGCGTTGGTCATTTTCGAGCATGTAGTAGACGGAGTTCTCAAGCCCTTTGAAGCTAAGCACTGGTCCACGCTCGTTTCCCTCACACGTGTGGTTGTAAACCACATCGAGAATGACTTCGATGCCGGCTTCGTGAAGAGCCTTAACCATTTGTTTGAACTCAACGACTTGGGCACCCGGAGTCTGATCATGGGCATACCCGCGATGCGGCGCGAAAAACGCCATCGAGTCGTAGCCCCAATAGTTCGGTCTTTCGCTTCGCGTTCCATCCGTCGCGAGAATGGGAAACTCATGAATCGGCATCAGCTCAACAGCCGTCACGCCTAGAGACTGAAGGTAAGGAATCTTTTCGATGACGCCCAAGTACGTTCCCGGATGTTCGACGCCACTGGAGTCATGTTTGGTAAACCCTCGAACGTGCATTTCATAGATGACAGATTCAGAAAGATCACGACGCAGATGCCGGTCGCCTTCCCAGTCGAAATTGTCATCGACGACAACGCACTTTGGCGGACGGACAATGCCATCGTTGGAAGGGTGGAAGGTGCCCGCGAGAGCTTTTGCGTACGGATCGATCAAGCGAGCATGTGGCTGAAACCGCATTCCTCGGCTGGGGTCGTTGGGACCGTTGGCTTGAAAATGATAAAGCTGACCTGGGCCTACGCCCGGCACAAAGATGCTCCAGATGTCGCCCCAACGATTTGTTTCTGGTTCAAAATTTAAGACTTCGGACGGCTCAAGATCGTTAACGTCGTCGTATAGCAACAAACGCATTTCGGTCGCGCTACGGCTGAAGACGACGAACTGAACGCCTTGTTCATGAATCACCGCGCCGTAAGGCAGCAAGTGCGTAAATTGAAGTTTTGGATGGGTGTGTCGCATGTGCATTAACATTGGTCATTTCCTCGTTGTTGACAATCCCATGCGTTGCGATCCCTGCTAACCAACATGTAGAATTTCGCCTGAACTCCGGTTGGAACTCAGGCTAAAAGGTAAGGTGTATACCCTTACATCAGGCCAAGAGCGGCTGAGTCTTAATTTGTTTTTCACGACTCAAGGCGACAACCAATACCGACAGGATGCGGGAAATTGGAAACCGTGAAGGATTCGGAAAAGCTTCAAGGCGGATGAAGCCGATCCGCCCGTTAGCGACAGATAGTGTTATTTGCCGCATGGTTGCCGGAATTGAGCGAATCAGGCAAACTATTCTGGGCGGGGCAGCTCTGACGGACACGTTGCCTCGTTTGAATGAGCTGATTCCAATTGCGGCAGGCTGACGTTTTGCGGTTAAAATTGGCTTGGCGGCACCCGGCAGGTGTCAACGATTCAAGCCTCGCGATATAGTTCGAGTTCGCTGAACGATTGTTTGAGCAATTTTTTTGAGCGAACGACTTAGCACAAGTTCGAATAGCGAACGATTTACAAAACCGACGGACATTCAAGCGAGCCCATGACTGGCGTTTCCTACAAAGATTCTGGAGTCGACCTCGACGTTTACAACGAGGCGATGAAGCGATTGCCGAAGTTGATGCACCGCACGTTTTCGCCGCGGGTACGTCAACTCGATGGTGGATTCGCCGGACTGTTCGAGCTTGATTTTCAAAACAAACTCTTCCGTCGAAACTACGAAGACCCAATGTTGGTCGCGTGTACCGATGGCGTCGGCACCAAACTCAAGCTCGCTCAAATGCTGGGCCGACATGACACCGTTGGCATCGACTTGGTCGCCATGTGCGTCAACGACGCAATTTGTTGCGGAGCGGAGCCGTTGTTCTTCCTCGACTACGTCGCCATGTCGCACGACGATCCTGTCGCGCTTGAGCAAATTGTTTCAGGAATCAGCGACGGTTGCTTGGCTGCAGATTGTGCTTTACTCGGTGGTGAGACGGCGATCATGCCGGATCTTTATCAACGTGGCGAGTATGATCTGGCCGGTTTTTGTGTTGGCGTTGTTGAGCGAAAGCACGTTATCGATGGACATTCAATTGCCGCTGATGATGTGGTGATCGGCGTCGCGTCGAGTGGCGTTCATTCCAATGGCTTTAGCCTGGTTCGCAAGATTGCTTTTGATGTCGGCAAGAAGAAACCTGAAGACTTGGTCGAGGGAACTGACAAGACGGTCGCCGAAACGTTGATCGAGCCGACTTTGATTTACACCAAAGCGATTCGAAAAGTCTTAAGCCGTTACAAAGTCAAAAATGTCATTCACGGGATCGCCCACATCACCGGTGGCGGGCTTGAAGAGAATATCGAGCGGATTACACCGGACGGAATCGCGATTGATATCGATGGCAATTCTTGGGAGCGCCCGCCGGTGTTCAAGTGGCTTCAAGATCTCGGCAAGGTCGAAACCGAAGAGATGTTTCGTGTGTTCAACATGGGCCTGGGATTGGCACTGATTGTCAGTCCGTACTACGCTGACGCGATTTCACGAACGTTGGAAGAGCATGGTCATCCGAACTGGGTCATTGGATCGGTGAAAGCCGGCGAAAAGCGCGTAACCGTTCACGACAAGTGAACCCCTATGACCTTGGAACAAGATAGATGCCCGTTCCACGCTTACGACGACGCGACGAAAAGGCAAATCGCCGCCGACCATGAGCGAAACGCGAACATCTATCCCCAAGGGATTTCAGCCCATAGCCGGTGGTTTGAGCGAAGCAAACACCACCGGTACGTTTTTCCAAAAAAGTTGTTTATCCCAGAGGGATTACAGCAACCGAAAGAGCATCCGATGGGTTCGGAATCCAGTTCTTCCCTTTGCAAATCCGGCCAAGCCCTTAAATCAAAACTCTTGGACAAGCTCAGATCTATGGAATGGGCAAAGCGGTTTGACGCTCGCTGAATTCTTCTGCTTTGGAAAGCGCTTCCAAAGCCTCGCTCGGTCCGAACAGACCTTCCAGGAGAATCGCAGGCTCTTCTGGGTAATTCGATGGGTAAATTAGATTCACCGGGATTTGAACGCGATCAACACGGTCGAGATCCTTTGAAATTCGCTGGTCGTTGTTCGTCATGTCTGCGATGACAAGTTTGACACCTAAAGATTTTAATTTGTCTTTAACATCCTGATTCGAGAAGACACGCCCCTCGTTTATTTTGCAATTCGCTCACCAGTCTGCGGTGTAGTCGACCCAGATAATCGGCTGGCGTTTTGCCAATGAGTACTCCACCTTTCCCGGTGCCCAAAGATCCCAGTCGCCGTGCGAGACGACTTCACCCTTTTGTTGTGCCGCATCGAAACACATGTAACCACCAAGCAAGGCCAGCAATCCTGCCAAGCCATACCCAACCAAGAATCGCTTTTTTGTGGATTTTACTTCGCTCGGACTCCACTGCCCGTAGACGTAAGCCGCCAATCCAACCACCACCAAGGCCATTAACAACCAAGACAAACCTTTGATTCCTGTTTGGGCACCGAAGGTTCGAGCAAAAAATGCAACCGTGGCAAACAAAGTAAATGCCATGATGGCTTTAAAAGTTTCCATCCACGGCCCGGGTTTCGGGAGTTTGTAAATCAAAGAAGGAAAAAACGAGAGAACTAAGTAAGGCAACGCGATCCCCAGAGCGAAGACCGTAAACAAGACCATCGCGATTTCAGCTGGCTGAGCTAACGTATAGCCCATGTCTGCACCAAAAAACTGGCCTGAGCATGGTGTGGCAATCAAAGTTGTCAAGATTCCATCAAAGAACGACCCGGAGTAACCCTTCTTTTGAGAAGCCGAGCCGCCTACCGAAGTTAGTGACGTGCCGATTTCAAATACGCCGGCCATATTGAGTCCCAACAAAAACAAAAGGACGATGATTCCGCAAACGAAATACGGATTGCCCATCTGTTGGCCCCAGTTAACGCTTTGGTTAAACGATAATTTCAATACCAAAATAAATCCCGCCAAGACCCACATGGAGACGACGAGTCCGGCTGTAAAGGCAATTCCATGATTGCGAATTTTCTTGGGTTCACTGCCGGCTTGCATCACAAATCCCATGACCTTGAGTCCAAGCACAGGAAAAACGCAGGGCATCAAATTCAAAAGAATGCCACCTACAAACGCACCAAACAACGCCGTCCAAAAAGTTGTCTTTGTCGTGTTGCCATCAAGTGTGACGTAGTTGATTTTTTCGTCGCTGTTATAGTAGCCCAACATCTCAGCCAATTTTTCTGGTGTGTCGGCTAAAACAGGGTAAGAACTTTCTTTGTCGTCGTCCGCGTCATCGACTTCAGGTTCTTCGTCTTTGGGAATTTCGCCATCGGCCATCGGTTGGGCTTTGTCGGCTTTCTTTGCAACAGCATAAGAAGCCTCCTTCCATTTCACAGGAACGATCGCAGCCTTGCCGAGTGGGATGGAAGCTTCAAACGAAGCACCCGCGGGCTGGTCGCAAGTTGAATCCGAACAAGCGTGATATCCAATCGCGCCGCTGACCGAATAAGAATCATCTGATTTTGCCGTCGATGGAATCGAAACGTAAAACGACCAAGTGATTGGGTCGTGATGATAAAAGGCGGGCTTGCCAAACGCTTCACCTTCTTCAGGTTCTTCCGAGGCAACAGGACCTTTGACATCCCAGCCGTTGGTCTCAGTGAATCCAACGATCGTCGACATGTAGTCGGTCTTTTCGAGTGAGTACGAATAGACGTGGTAGTTGTCGGTCGGAGTTGCAGTGATTTCAAGTTTCACGACGTCGCCCGGGCGAATTGGCTTGTCGATACCTGACGCACGAATCAGCCGTGCACGAACTTTGGTGTGCAATCCGTCTTGCGCGAAATCCTCAATCTTGACATCGGGCTGAACAAAATCAGCTTTAACAGTCAACGATTCATCGTATCCATCAAACTCGCCTTCGAGCTCGAATGTAAGAGGAAGGCAACTGCCGCCGGTCTCACAAGTCTGACCGTTGTAAACGACGTTGATTGTCAGGTCTTCGGGGTCGACGCCATCAGCCAATTGGATTGGGGCGGACCAAGTGATCTCGCCTTCGAACTCTTCGCAGGGTTCATCAAACCCCTTCTCCTCAACGATGTGTGGTTTCCGATCTGGTCGGAATTTACCAATCACCTTGTACTTATCAGATTCTTCAACCGTGAACTTTGAGGGCATCGGACCCTTTGTCTTGTTCATTGAAAAGACATGCCAGTTCGGCTGGATCTCAGCAGTCACTCGCAGGATACCTTTGGTCTTGCCTTTGACGATCTTGAACGTCGACGACATTTCGACTGGATCATCCGAGGGGATATTTCCAAAGTCACCAATTTTGTCTTTGAGAAATAGATCCTGTGCTTGTGCGGGACTGGCCGACATCTGAATCGATGCTAGGAATCCGAAGAGGATCGCCAAAACAAAAATCGCTTTGGGAGAACGAGACAACAAATTTCTGTAATTCGACTTCATCATTTTTTCCACAACAGTCGTTGTTTGGAAGGAGTTTTGGAAGTGGCTTCTCAAACTGGCTCGAATGCCAAACAATTGAATTTCACCAATACCCAAATCGTTTAATTGATAACGACAAAAGTATATCAATTATTGAGTTTTGGCTCTATGTTCGCGCGAAGCGACTTGCCACTGTTTCGACGCCCGGTCATTCAGTTCCTTACGGAATCGTCTAAGCAAAGTTCGAGAGTTTTGCCATAGTGGGACGTTGGAGCAGAAAAACCAGCAATTTAGCGAATTAGACCACGGTTTGCCGCGTCAGACTGTGAAGCTGTTCGCTGTGGCCGAGCAGAAGTCGCGTCGGTCGCGGTTGCAGGCGGTTTTGGAGTCGGCGAAAAGAACCCTGCGAATTTGCCTTTGGATGCGACATCAGAAAGTGGCAAGCAAACGCCTTGGTCACTGCAGACTTGGCCGCTAAATGTGACCTCGGCAGTTAGTTTTTCTGGAGTGGTGCCGGGAGCGACTTCGATTGGTACGAAGAATTGAACCGTGCCTTTGTGCTTTTCAAGTCGTTGTTCAAAAATGGGATCCTTTTCGATTACCGTTGGCGGTTGATCGGGTGTGAAGGTTCCTTTGAGGCGAAATTGACGCGAGTGAGCAACATCGATCTTTGACGGACGCAGAGGTGCTGTTTGAGTCATCGAATAGATGTAGCTTCCAGCGGGCATTTCCATTCGGACAACCAAGTAGCCATGATTGCTTCCTTGTTGCAGATGAAAACGCGAGGTTAACTTATACGGTTGAGCTGGCGATTGAACTGCTGATTGAGTTGGCTGTTCAGTTTGCGAAGCCTGGTTTTGATGATGCTCGGCCGCAGAATTTGCGTTCTTTACAAGCGGCTGAAGAGTTTGCCCAGTTGATTCACTTGCCGACAAAGCCAATGTTATCAGCGTACATGCAGAAGCGAGCAGCAGGTTGTTTAACCGCATTCGATCATCCTTGATCTAAATGTTTTGAAAGCCGTCTTGTTTTTCAGCGGCTTAAGTCTGCGACATCTTTGTCGCGCCACTGCTTTGCCGAATCCTTTCGGCGGCGGAGAGTACCAAGATCAGAGAACAGCCTTCAATGGCATTTCGCCAAAGTTTGAAGCCATTTACCGCGTTTTTTCTAAGAATCGGCGGCTTGGCAAGCCAATTCCTCAAAATGCCCGTTGCGTTTGATGTTTTTTGTATAAGTCAGTACAACCAATTCATCGTTATTCGCCTCACCAAAATCCAACCGATTGAAATTTTTTCGGGCTCTCCATGATCGTTTTTTTGACTTCTGATTTGATGATGTCCTCGAGTGTCAGCGCCCACGCTCGCGAGAACGACATCAAGCTCAAGACCATCGACAATGCGAATGCAATGATCAAGTTCGTAGAAGAAAATCGTCCGCTGTTGATGCTGATTGATTTGCAAACACCCAAGCTCGACGTTGAGGAGTTTGGCCAACAGGTTCGAAGCTTGCCCGATTCTGTTTGCCCAATCACCATCGCCTACGCTCAACACGTCAACGTTGATTTGCTGACCACTGCTAAAAACGCGGGGTTCGATCAGGTAATGACGCGTGGTCAATTTAATAGTGGCGTTGCCCAAATCGTTTCTGAAGCGTGAGCCAATGAGTTTTCGCTGCGAGAACTGTGAAATTGAAATTCAATCCGACAATTATTGATTGTCGATGCGTGGTTTGGTGGGTAACTTCTGCCGGAAGTTTCCATGACTTACGCGTCGTCCAATGTCAGCAAGCGTTTTACCGATGAAGAAATCCACTCATTGGCTTGGTGACTCTCGGCAAGAGTCACCCACTAAATCAATTCCAGCCAACTCGCACAGGCTTGCATTGAGAACTGACTGCGGGCAACTCCAAACCAAAAAGAAAAGGGCTTCCTGGCACCAACGACCAACGCGGTGTCCTTTGACAAAGCCAGTCCCTTTAGCGGCGACCATAGCTGATTGAGTCGAGCGCAAAACAAGACTGTTTGCCTCCGTTCTCAATTCTTCTTTGGTGCAGGATGTGATTCCCGATGCCAGTTCGAACAAAGCCTTCTTAATTTTTGACTGCTGCTGATCAAGTGCTTCGAGTGATTTTTTCAGCTCGGGGCGTTTCAACGATTCCTCGCGAACAAACTCGATCGCGGCTTGTGACAATCCAATCGCCAAAGCAGAAGTTTGAAAACTACCGGTGCTGGGTGCTTTTCCAGCCAAAACATTTTCAGTTGGGCCGCCCAAAATCCAGTCTCGACTGACCTGAACATCTTTGCAACGAACGACGCCTGTTTGGCTATCGGATAATGCAACGAGATCAAATCCAGGCTCGACTGTGATTCCATTTGCATCCGACGGAATCGTAAACAAGATTTGGTTTCCGTCCGATAATTCCGCGCCCATGACGATAAATTTGGCTTGAGATCCGCCAGTGACCCAAGGGCTGAATCCGTTGACGACAAAGCCATCGCCATCGTTGTTCGGGCTTACGGCCAAAACTGGTTTGTCGAGGTGACGACGACTCGTGGTCAAATGAGAGATTCCAACTGTCGCTGGGCCACTTCCGTCCAGAAGGCCGGGCAACAGGTTTTGCTTGAGTCCCTCATTCTCTGAAGCACAAATTCTTTTGATCGCCGCAACGCGCTGGGTAAGTACAAATGTTGTGGTCAAACACGCAGACGCAAGTTGAACATAGCCAATCGTTAAGTCGGTGCTGCTCCAACCAAGTCCGCCCAAATCTTTCGGAACAAACCAGCGGTAGACGCCGGCGAATTTTAAGAGTTCAAGTTGTTTCTCAGGCCAGCCTGTGGATGGCTCGCCAGCAGACTGGGCCAATTCGTTGCAAAGTGATTGCAGCTCTGGACTGTCTGGCGTTTCGATTTGAATGGTTTCGGAATTCATGAATCAGATTCTTATACTCGGTGCGAGTGGTCGGAGGCTGCTGAAAATGGATGTTTAGTTTGTCGACGCAAAACGTGCGCCAAAGAAAAACTTAAGTCATTTGAAAAAAGGTATGAATGTGTCGGAGCTGCCAAATAGGTCAATTTTTTGTAAGGAGCGAGATCCCCTATCGACAGCGCTACGTGGTTTTCCTATAAATCGCACCTCGAAAGCGACAGGTTTTCATTACATTTTATAATGACTTGATTTTTAAAAAGTTGTTGCAAACATGTTAGCGAAATCAGTCGATAACATTTTCGACGCTTTTGTTTTTGTGAACTATGCTTGATAAAACAGTTAGCACATTGCGGAAGCGAGTTTGATCATTGGATCTCTATCGCTGATACAAAGCCGCAGAGAATTATTTGATTAACAACTGAAACATTGATACAGGATATCTCCGAAACTTGACGGCTGAGGGACCAATTTTAGGGTAGATCTAGGTCAATCAAGGCTTGTGCTTAGCACGTCCGACTTACATCTGTCTCCCAGCGACTCCCATCGCTATCACTATTCGGAGTATCTTTTACATGGCCGTAACGTCGAAAGACGTTACGGCTTTTTTTGTAGAACAGTTGTCCTCAACTGTTCCGCGGTTCGAAAAAAGCATCCAATCGAATTCCAGCGAAACGTTTTTGGGTAGTTGCAAGTTGGGAAGTGTAATGGCGAGGCGGTTTTCTTCGTGCGGCATTCGTTTTCGTGCTCAGGAACAGTTGGGACAACTGTTCTACACTACTGCTCCAACCTCTTCGCAATTTCTGGTGGCATTTCCAAGTCAAACCGATCCAACAACTGACGATAGTCTTCGATCGAATTAACGTTTGTCATCGAATCGAGTTTCGAGTCACACTGCCGCAAAGATTCGACATCGGGCTGAACGGCGTTAAACGCCTTGGCCAATTCTGAAACGCGAAGCTGTCCCGCGGAGATGCGCTCGGCAATTTGTATATGTAATTCCGTTTGATAAATCGCCGTCATTCCAAAGACACGTTTCTCGCTGACCGGAACGATCGCCTGTCGTTCGCCAAGCTGATCGTGTAGGTGCTTAATGAGATTGGGTTCGATCAGCGGGACATCGCAGCTAGTAACAAACGCCAGATCAACTTGATTTGAAAGCGCTTTCAGTCCAACGCGGATTCCCTCGAGCGGTCCCCTACCCTCTTGCTCATCCGATTCAAGGATCACATCTGAGGGCAAATTGTGCTTGGCGAAATCGGTGTCGCCAACCAATACGATTGGGGCGCAGACTTGGCTGACTTGGTTGACCACGCGCTCAAGAAACGTCTGACCTTGAAACAGCAGTTGAGTCTTGTCCATTCCCAATCGCGTCCCTTTGCCACCGCAAAGCACGACACAGCCGATGCGGATTGAATCTTCGTTTTGATTCTCCACGTGTGTCGCCTGATTCTTTCGGATGGATTAGGTTACAATTGGTTTTCGCGTTCCAAGTTCGAGCATCCTATGGCTCTTGTTCTTAGCCAACAAGTCGAAACGTCAATTCCAATCGAAGTCCCCGGCCTGACGCCGGACGGACTCTTGGGAAAGTCAAAAGCCGAAATCGAGAAGTTTCCGATTTGGCATGGCCGCCAACAAATCGAATTGGCTGAGCTGTTTTCAGTATCGGGCAAACTCGAAAACGATGGCGTTGTGATTTTCGACGGCCATCTTCAATCGGTCCATGGAATCGGTGCGAAGATGAAGTCGGGTTCGATTCATTTAGAGACAGATGCGGGACGGCGATTGGGATTGCAAATGGCAGGCGGCGAAATTTTCGCGAAAGGCAGCGTGTCTGATTACGCTGGAGTCGAGATGACTGGCGGAACCATTCGGATTCGACGCGACGCTGGTAATTCGATTGGTGGTCATCAACCTGGTTCGAAATTCGGAATGAATCGTGGCTCGATCTTTGTTGGCGGCAACGTTGGAAAAGGGCTTGGGCAGGCGATGCGGCGCGGCACGATTGTAGTTGGTGGAAACGCGGGTGACGCGATCGGTTGGAACATGCTGGCGGGAACAATCGTCGTTCTAGGAAACTCAGGTGCCAACACGGGCGCCGAAATGAAACGTGGGACCATCGTCCTGGCAGGAGATCACGAAAGTCTCTTGCCGACTTTCACCCAAGGACTAACCCAACCGGTTCCGATGCTTCGCATGCTGTCCAAGTGGATGGAGCGACAGGGCTTTGAAGCGGACCTGTCGGTTTTGTCGTCAGACTTTCAAGTCCACCACGGCGATCACTTGCATGGCGGGCGCGGCGAAGTCTTCGTGCGGTGACGTTTGCCGATCCTAAATCTTCACGTCACTCTTCAAGCCAGTCCAACGAGAACTTCGCAAACGAAATTGATTTGTAGCCGTCTTTTTCAAACAGCAAGCCAATCTGACGTTTTTTGGGAAACGCGATCAAGTTCGAATAGGCGGCGCCGTGTTCGTAGATCCGCTTTTTGATCGGCCACGTCTCCGCTTCGTCGTAACTCAGCCAAACGTGCAAGTCCGATCGCTTGACGCCACGCGGACTTGAAAACAGAATTCGATTCTTCGACTTGGGTTCGCTTTCGTTTTCGGCTAGCGAATAGCGAATCATGCTCGCTTGGCAAACGGGAGTGTTCAATTCTCGATCTTGAACGACATGGCTCCAAGTCGCTCCGCCATCCGTACTAGTTGCTGCAGCCCGGAATTTGTCTTTGTGATACGAACGCATTGATTGAAGAATACTTCCCTCAGCCATTTCGACGACGGCTGACTCGTTGGTTTTGTCGTCTTGAACTCCGCCAATCTCCCATGTCTCTCCATGATCGTCTGACCAAAAGACATGGCTACGATAGGGATGCTTCGATTCGTCGGTGTGATCTGAATGGTTGGCCGGAATAAGCAATCGACCAGAGTGTTTGCCTCGCTTCAACTGGATCGCGTTGCCAGGACCCGTCGCGTACCAGCGCCAATGTGGCTTGCGGACAGAATCTGAGATTTCACGGGGTACTGACCACGTTTCACCATGGTCATTGGATGAAGTCACGAAGACCCTACGACCCGTCTTGCTTTCGCCAGCCTTGATTTTGCTTTCGTGATCCGATCCATGGTTCCAAGTCATCAACAACCAGATCGTCCCTGTTTCTTGGTCGACGACCGGGCACGGATTTCCACACGTGTTGTCTTGGTCGTCCCAAATGATATGTGTTGCTGACCAAGTCTTTCCCAAATCGGAACTTCGTCGCATGACTAAGTCGATGTTGCCCGTGTCGCTGCCGTTCGTTTTTCTGCCTTCGCAAAAGACAAGGAGTGTTTGGTCATTCGTTTGCACAATCGCAGGGATCCGATAGGTGTGATAGCCGTCTTCTCCGCTGACAAAGACATCATTGAAGGTTAGCTGGCTCTTGTCCTGTGCGAAAACGGAATCAGCGTGACACAAACAAACGAGTCCGAGAGTGAGAGTAAGTCGATAGCACTGGTTGAGGATTAGATTTTTCATGGATTCGTGGATGTAGATTTAAACTGTTGATTCTAACGCGTGCCATGCGGAATTGTGTTCATTACAATTGGAACCGATGATTCTTTCTACCTTAATTCTGTGCGTTTGGATGGTTGTCGAGTTGTTTCTCGATTTAGTCGTGCCTGATGATCTTTCCGACTCCGCCGATCAGTCGACTTGGCAGTGGATGATTGAGCGACAACGAGTCTTTCGATCCAACACGCGCGATCGGTTCTTGCGACTGACTTGTTTGGGGGATTCACTTCAAGGCATTCGAAAACGGCTGATTCAGGCTTTTAATGTCTCAAGTGATGTCTTATTGGTTGTTGGATTGATTTGCTCACTTCCGATTCTGTTTACTTTTGTTTCGCCGTTGGCGATCTGGTTGATCGGTGCATACACGAGGGCGGTTTTGGAAGGCGGTGTATTTGACGACGGAGGATTTGGCCCAAGAGAAGAATTGAAGTTTCTTGAAGCTCCGTCAGAGCTAAAGCCTGAAGACGCGAGTTTCGAACCAATCACAACGTCACCCGCTCAAGCCAATTGCATTGTTTGCGGTGACGAATTGAAGTTCGGAGTCATCTATTGTGAAGACTGCGGAACACCTCAACACTACGATTGTTGGTGTTATCTTTCGAAGTGCTCAGTCTACGGTTGCGGCTGCAAGAAGTTTCGAGTCGAGAACCCCTCTGGTAATTAAAGTATTCCGATTAAAGCTTCTCCAGATTATGGCTCTTAACGTATGGAAGCAAAGAAACTTGAATCTCGTGGTTTGTCAAAGCCTAAGGTTAGGATCAGCCGCAGTGCGTTAGCACCCGGTTCAACCTGGTTCAGTCGCGTAAACCGGACGCTAAAGCGTGGCGGCTGATTTTCTCAACTTTAAGGCGGCGTTTGGTGCATATGAGAGATTGCATCGGCGAGAATGTTGGCCAGTCTGATAAAATTCTGGTTGCCCCGATCACACTATCTCGGTTCTAAAAACTTAAGTCAAAATTCCAGGAGAAATGAGATGTCAAAGTTTGTCGCCTGCGCGTGCATCCTCGCGTTGTCCGTTGTCGCAGTTTCCCCAGTCGCAGCCCAACAAAAAAATATCGTTGAAACGGCGGCTTCGGCTGGAAATTTCAACACATTAATCGCCGCTGCCAAAGCCGCAGGACTGGCGGGTGCTCTGAGTGGAAATGATCAACTAACCGTTTTCGCTCCCACAGATGACGCTTTTGCGAAACTTGATCAGAACCTTTTGGCTTCTTTGCTGCAGCCTGAGAACAAAGACAAACTTGCTGCGATTCTGACTTACCACGTCGTGCCGGGACGAGTTTCAGCTTCGGCAGCTTACGGCTTGAATGAAGCGACGCCGCTTCAAGGCCAACGCCTAAATCTGGACTTTCGTGGCGAAAAGCCAATGGTCAATCAGGCTCAGGTCGTGGCTTCAGATATTCAGTGTTCAAACGGAGTCATTCACGTCATCGACGAAGTTTTGCTTCCGTCCCTCGATACGATTCCAGCAACGGCGGTCAAAGCCGGAACCTTCAACACTTTGGTCGCTGCCGTTGGTGCGGCGGGCCTTGGTGATGTCCTGGGTGGCCAAGGACCTTTTACCGTTTTCGCTCCGTCCGACGACGCGTTTGCCAAACTTCCTGCGGGAACGGTTGAGAGTTTGTTAAAGCCGGAGAACAAGCAGAAGTTGGTCGACATCTTGAAGTATCACGTTGTGCAAGGAAGAGTTTACGACGAAGCGGCGGTCAAAGCCGGCAAGGCGACAACACTGCTCAACCGTAGCGTCAAAGTCAATTTTTCAGCCGAGGGTTTGATGGTGAACGATGCGAAAGTCGTTGCCAAAAACTTGGACGCTTCTAACGGAGTGATTCACGTGATCGACTCTGTCCTTCTTCCAGGATCAAGCGTCGGACCTGCGGAAGCGTTGACGATGTTGTCGGATGCGATCAATCGTGGGGCCCCAGTTTTCAACGCGGGTCAACATCAAGAGTGCTGCAATATCTACACGGGAGCGATGACCGGTTTGATGGAGTCAGGAATTGATGGAGCTGATCAGCACACGATGTCGATCATCTCGAACGCTCTAAGTAACGCAAACCGAACCTCGAACGACACGGATAGAGCATGGGCTTTGCGTAGTGGCGTTGATCAGCTTTATAACCGTTTGGGTTCGATGCAGATGACGACGACAGTCCAACCTCGAAACTAGGTTGGCACGATGGGTTGGCAAATCGGTTAAATGGCAACCGTCGCCAGTCAGGTTGGGTATTCACCAAACCTGTGAGCCGTAGGCACTAGCCTCGGGCCAGCGTAACGAGTGGCTTATTTTTCTGGTTATCCTGGCCCGAGGCTAGCGCCTACGGCTCACCAATCAGTGATGCTCGAAGACATCATGTGTATCGACCGTGAACCGAATGCGTTTGAAGTTGTGAGCCGTGCCGCGTAAGCCGAACGAAGTAGCCCGTTGAAAAAAACTGCTTCCGAAATGCCCGATACCCCAAAGCCCGGTGCCTCACGGCTCACAACGCTCGTCGGCTGTGACAACCATACGTCGAACACTTTCCGACGTAGTTCCAGCAGTCGAGATGGTGACGAGTTTGGCAGTCCTCACAGGAAACGCTTTGCTCAACGCCAACCGACACGCCGCACACCATGCATTTGCTTTCGCGATTCTCAACGAAAACTAATTGGGTGCCTTCGATTTCAACACCGGCAAGCGAATTCAGCATCAACCGATGAATGTCGGCGAAGCTCTTGATGATCGCAAGAATTTGACGCTTGCTCAACAATCGAGTCGCTTTGCCCCCGAACTCAACTTCGCCGCCGCTGATCGTGATCGAAATTCGCCCGTGGGCATTCTTGACGTGAGAACGGATTCGCTTGCAAATTTTGTCGTTCAAAAGCTCCTTGATTGACTTGGCGTTATTGCCATGAACTATAAACGACTCATCAAAGCGATCATTGCCGACGGTAATGTCTTCCATTTGACGAGCTTGTTTCCAATGCCTTGTTCGTCTTTGATCAGGAAAGATCCTCAAGCGAAAACCATCTTCGGGCCAATGCGTTAGCAAGCGAATTGAGTTGACGCCGTGTTGGTTTGTGACAAAAGCTCGAAAGACCGTGCCGTTTCGACGAAACGAGATGCTCGGATTGGCGGATGTATAATCGACGTTCCCCTTCAATCGCTTGGCGACATTTTCGAGCGTCGTGTTTTGCTTTTTCCCGACCGAGACGCTGGCTCTTGAACGATGCTGTGGTTCACTTTCGACTCGTTGGTAACGCGTGCTATAACGACGCGTTGGCGCTTGAGGAAACTTTTTGCAGACTTCGACAATGATCCGAATGGCGACGAAGAGAATGAACAGAGCGACTTGGGGCATGTTTTTTAGCTGATAGACAAGAATCCGTTGGAAAGTCTATCAGCTTTTGAGGCAAGATTAACATGGAGAAGAAGTTTTTGGCTTCAAGCCGAATCAGTTAGATCCAAAAAGTTTGTCAAATTTTGGGAAAGTGTCTTAGGCTTCCAGCCTGAGGGATTCTCAATTGGTAACGCCAAAAGTCCTTGCCGGTTTTCAATGAACCTACCAGCGGCGAGACAACAACACCATTCGACAGGTGAACCAAATTTGATAAGATCACTCGTCTTGTTATCGCCCAATCTCAATGGGCAATTAGAAACAAGGGCCAGTAGCTCAGTTGGTTAGAGCAGGGGACTCATAATCCCTTTGTCGCGGGT
>CAYMFZ010000003.1:0-4553 GCA_964389585.1 uncultured Pirellulaceae bacterium
GGCTAGCGCCTTCGGCTCACTGTTGAGCGAGTATCTTTGGTCTTGGGATAGACTTTAACTCAACAATGAGATGACAGGTTTCGTGTCAGCTTCCACGCGGCGAACACAACGCGGTCGTGCAGCCGCAGCAGCAAATGAAATTGCAAAATCAACCAAACGACGTGTGGTGCTTGTTCACCTTTCAGTTAACAGACAACAGTTTGGGTTAACACCAGTTTGATTACTGCCCCCAATTCCCTTGGGTAGATTGTCTAACTCGGCCAGCGGAATCTGCAAAGGGATTTTTCGGCGGCTTGGCACCAGTACCCATTCTCGTCATGGGAGCTGCACTGCTAGTCTCTGAGCCACCAATACCACCGCCAAATTGGCTGGAATTGAGATTAAAGTTTCTTTGTGTTCCTTGCGGTTGGTTTTGACCAGACGTCGATGGGCTCGCGGGTTGCTGCCCTCCAAAACCACCACGTTGTGTCTGATTCGGGTTGGCTTGAGACGGTCTATTTGGAGGTCTGCCGCCAAACTGATTTCCGTTCTGGTTTTGATTGCCTTGCGAAACGGCGTTTCGTTGTTGGGCTGCAATACGGCGGCGAAGCTCAGCTTGCGATTGCGTGTTCGCGTTGACTTGCGAGCCTTGAGTTTGCGGATTCCTAAAACCGGATTGGCCTTGAGGGGCTTGAGCAACCGAAGTCGCCTTGGCTGGAGCGATCAGCATTTTCACGACCTGCTCAGGTGCTTGATATCCGTGTGGAATCGACAAAGAGTAATCACCAATCGCTTGGTTGTAGTCGACAACCGAAGCAATCAAATCATGTTCGGCTTTTCGCCAAACATCACCAGCTTCGAGGACGGTTGCGATCGTTGACTGTCGCGTCGACAAGGCTGAAATCACTGTATCGGCCGCAGATTTCGCGACTCGTACGGCATCGGCTCGTTGCTTGATCAGCTCCAAAGTTTTTGGGAGCATCTCGTCGATACCCAAAAGACTGACCGGCAACATTCGCTGTGACTTATACGCTTCATAGTTGGTTCGATAGTTTTGGATCAGTGGCAAATCATTGGGCAATGGCAAGAGGTTCGATTGCCGGTTGGGCATGTACTGCATTAATTGCGACTGGGATTTACCAAGTTGAATCTCAGCGGAAAGCGTACGGTTTTTGGCGATCGCTTTTGCCGCATCAATCATGGCTTTATCAGCCGCTGATGTTGCCGCAGGAATTCGATTTAACCACTGTTCAAATTGTTGATCTGAAATTTTGTTAGCCCAATCGTAGTAGGTCAACCAAAATTGATTCACCATTGGACGACGCTGCTCGGTGGAAATTGGCTGTTGAAGCATTTCCAGCATTTTCACTGGCTGCCCCGGCAAGGCGCCACTGAAATTGTCAACGGCATAGCGAGCCATCAACGTTTTCGCCAAATCTGTCGAGCGTTTCTTAGGAGGCACTGGCTGTGTGAAAGTCGTAGGTCTAACCAGATTGTCGCGGAGGTTACCCTGACGTGGCTGGGCAGCGAATCGCTCGGTTGGCTGTGCGTTGAAACTTCGTTGAATTGGTGGCGCTTGATTCGGTTGCGACTGCATTGACCGAAGCGGCTGCATGGCATTTGAACGTGACGACTGGCCAGATGACTCCGATGCGACGTTGAAAGACCGAACATTTGATGATTGATTTGTGCGAGGAGCGACATCCCGCCACACGCCGTTTTGATTTGAAGTTTTTCCGTTTGATCCAGTCCCGAAATTCGCACGGATCGCTGGAGGTTGAGTTGCAGCCTGGGCGGACGACCTGATAGATGGTGTGTTCGCCAAATTCGACGTCGCGTTTCCAGTTGCTCGCAGGCTTGCTGGCGGTTGAAATCCAAAACCCGTTGGGCTTGGGGTCGTTTGTCCTTGTCGCGTTGCCCCTTGTTGCATTGGCCGTTGACCAGGCAATGTTTGATCTTGGAAGTTTTGATTGGTTGTCGCGAACGTTCCAACGGCTTCGCTGCCGTCATTCTGAGTTCGCGTTCCACCATTTTTAGTTTGCGTGGCATTGTCTGTCGACAAACTCTCAATTCGCAACTCATTGACGAGTGGTTTCGTAAAGTTCGATTTCTCATTCGATGGAACGAGCAAATCAGATGGTGGCTGCGGAGCAGGCGAGAATTTTTGTCGCATGTAAGTCGCTTGCGGATTGATGTCTTCAATTCTCGCCGAACCATTGGCTCCCGATGAAGTCGCAGGATTCGAATCGCCTACGAGATGGAGAACGGATTTCTGATTCGCGTCGACTTGTGTTGACTGAGCTACGGCAGTCGATGGAGCGAGAAATGCTAGAGCCGAAAGCGCAAGCAATGAGGCTTTTAAAATCGCCTGAGTGTGAACAAGTCTTTGAAACGAGAGAATTGCGTTCGCCATAACGAGCATCCTTGCACTTCTGGTTTTTGGATCGATTATTGGTTGACTGCATGCCAATTTCGGCAGTTGTCTATCCAAGATGCATTCCTTTGCATTGATGGCTGAGCCATCGGGCACTAACTTGTCCCGAATCCGGAATTGAGTCAATGCTGATTGGATCCTCGAATTTGGCGTCCCAAAATAGAGGTCAATTGAGAAAAACTTGCTTTGGCGTCGGATTCTCCGATAATGCAATCGTGGACTTTTGGGGCGGAATTGGAAAGAAAAGATGCAGATTGCACAACGAATTCAACTTAGTAATACCATTCGTTTGGGATGTTGCCTTGCGATAGCACTGCTGGCAGTTTTCGTTTCGCCTGCAAGCGGATTTCAGCTTCTGGATCCTCCGCTTCAACCGATAGACGTTGCGACAAGCGCGCCCATCCGAACACTCTTGTCAACACAGTGGAAGCTCAGCCGATCCAATGCGACGCTGTCTCAGGAGACTTTCACGAATGCCAACTCCCGCGACGAATTTAGTTTGGTTGCCTACGCAATCAACCGGATTCATCAAAACAGAAATCGAGAAGCGAAGGAAATTGTCGAAGAGTTGAACGTCAATTTTCCGTCCAACCTCGATGGCTGGATGTTGAAGACATGGCTCAACACGCTTGACGACAATTTCGACGTGGCGATTGTCTCGATGCGAAGTTTCAAAAAGCGAATCGACGCGGCCAAGGATCTGCCCGACTCAACCAAGATGGTGATCTTTAAACGGCTTGGCAAACTCGTTGGCTACTTGCAAGGACCCGTTGCGGAACAAGTCAGCCAAGACGCACTAGGGGAAACGACTGCGATAGTCACCAAGGGACTTGCGCCTGATCACTTAAATGCATTCAACACCAGCCGAGACAGCGTGCTCAAGGCGCATGAAAGCTTGCTCAAGGAGCACGCGGCCAAAACACAGGTTGAATTGGTTAAAGTTGAAGCCCAAAACGAACAGGAGAAGTTATCGCTCGAGAGGCAAAATCAAATTCTCGAACAAACCGAGTCTCAATTGATTCCGCAAAAAGAGCAGGTCGAGCAGAATGCGTCCAATCAAATTTCAAACCTTCAACAGCAAGCCAGTTCCGTCCAGTCGCAGCTCAACGCGGTTTCGTCTGATCTTCAAGCGGCTCAATTGAATCTCCAGTACCTATATTTTGACCTGGATGCAATCGTTCGCCAACAACGACGTGGGTACAACGTTTCAACACTCTTTGTTCGCAATCAAATTCGCAACACGGAGTACAACATCGCGAACATGAGAAACAGCGGAGTACAACTTTCAAACCAACTCAATGGTACTCAATATCAGATCAGCCAAACTCAAGCGCAAGCCAATCAGCAAATCCGAAATTTGGACCGAGAGCTCAAGCGAACGAAAGGCTCCCGGCTTCGCAATCTTT
Organism: uncultured Pirellulaceae bacterium; assembly: GCA_964389585.1. Lineage (GTDB taxonomy): Bacteria > Planctomycetota > Planctomycetia > Pirellulales > Pirellulaceae > Mariniblastus. The sequence goes on from CAYMFZ010000003.1 coordinate 3,820, forward strand.
CGAAACTTGCAAAGATCGCGGCTGGCCCTGAGTTGGCAGGTGGCAAACGAAATTCGATGAAGCAACGAGCGAGGGCGCTTCCGACGTACGATGAGTTTCCGGTGGAGCTATACCGGCAGCAGTTGCTGGATCATTTAACGACGAACTAAAATTGACGTTTTAATCTGACTCATTAATCTGGCTCATTAATCTGACTCATTGAACTTACCCATTAGTCTGACACTGGCGATCGGCAATTTTGCCACAGTCCGATTCTGGACTTTTATCTATCTCGTACTTTGCGTCGGATTGAACTTACACGACCCCCGCATCATGCTTGTGCGCGGCGACGAAGAGAGTTTGTGAACTCCGCAAATCTTCCCCTGGGCTTGGCATTAGTAACGCATTTAGAACGCATGACACCCTCCAACTAAAACGCGTGACACCCTCCCGCTGCAAGTGGGAGGGTCGAAGTCAAAATTGCGTTCAGCAATTTTGACGACGGGGAGGGCTCGAACTCAATAGTGCATCGAAAAAACAGGGCAACAAATTCCCTCCCCTCGTTGATAAGCTGAACTTGGATCAACTGCGACCCTCCCACTTTCAGCGGGAGGGTAAATACGCTCGCTGAAATACCGTCGAAAGTAGACAGCTCGCAAAACATCTCGCCTAAACAGCTCGCTGAAAGCATTGGCCACTTCAAAATGCTCTGGACGGCCCCAAACGCATCGACCGTCGCAAAACCGTAGCCGTTC
>CAYMFZ010000003.1:4563-16754 GCA_964389585.1 uncultured Pirellulaceae bacterium
ATCATCGCCGCGGACTCGTATGAACTTTCAGAAAGCTCGACCAGATCGATGGCCCACAGCTTATTCAGCGTCGGCAACTTCCTTGAGTAGTTGATCAATCCAATCGTTCAACCTCTCAACCGGCAAGCCAACAACTGTCGATTCCAATCCGTTTTCGATGTGAACCCAATCAAGTCCGTCTTGATAACCAAATGCCCCGGCTTTTCCGATCCATTGATCCGAGTCGAGATAGCTTTCAAGCTGTTCGTCCGACAGCCTGTCCATACGCAGGACAGTTTGCTCAAGATGAACTGAACGTGCGTTGGAAGGTCGATGCCACAAACAAACGCCGGTCAAAACTCGATGCTGTTTGCCGCTCATTAGCCGTAACATCTTCTCGGCATGCTCGCGGTCGACCGGCTTTCCCAAGATCTCGGCTTGGCATTCGGCAACCGTGTCGGCACCTATCACGACTCCAGCCAAAGTTTCTTTGGCGATCGCAGCGGTTTTCGCGAATGCTGATTCGAGGACTAAATCTTCGGGCGAACAACGCGAGCAGATTCCACGCTCGGATTGGACTTTCTCTTCAACTGATTCATCGGGCGCGTTGACGGAGAACTTAAACCCACCTTCCGTCAACAACTGTCGACGACGAGGTGACTGGCTTGCGAGAATTAGTCTTTCGTTTGGAATATCCATTAGCGGTTTCAGGTAGGTCGAAAGTAGTTGAGCATGGTCGCCTCGAATCGGGTTTTTCACAGCTTCAATCGTTTGAAACTGGATACCACGACCTGCTCGGCCAATTGTGATAGGCTGTTTGACCAACCCAAGTCGGCACAATTTGCAATCGTCTCAACAGGCCAATGCCAGACTCTCCCAAATTGAAAATTCTCTTCGAGGATAATCACTTGTTGGTTATCGACAAGCCACCGTTGCTGGCGACGATGGGTGCGCGCGAGGGAGACGACAGTTTGCTCGAACAGGCTCGTGATTACATTCGACAAAAGTATAACAAGCCGGGAAATGTTTATCTTGGCGTGGTGAGTCGACTCGATGCGTTTGTCACTGGCGTGATCGTATTCGCTCGAACGTCAAAAGCCGCGAGTCGACTTTCCGAACAATTCAGAAGTCGTTCCGTCGAAAAAAAATATTGGGCGATTGTGCCTGACGCATTGCCCCATCTGACAGGTCGACTTGAAGACCGTCTAGTTAAAAATGAATCCCGACATCGGATGGTTGTGGTAAAAAAAAATGCGGCTGCCGTTCCGGGTGAGAAAACTGCTCGTTTGGAATATAAAACGATTGGGCGATTTACGCCAACCAATGCGACGGCACAACGTTTAGTCGAAATCGAACTGGAAACCGGACGAAAACATCAGATACGCGTTCAGTTCGAACATGCTGGCTGTCCCATCATCGGCGATCAAAAGTACGGCAGCGAAGTTCCCTTTAAAAGAGGAATTGCTTTGCATTCGCGAAAGCTTGTGATCGAACACCCAACAAAGAAGTCAATACAATCGTTCCAATCAGAACCGCCAAGTTGGTGGAACCTTGAACGATTTACGTTAATATGAGAAAACGCGTTTGACGATTCGCAGTGACGACCGTTTTCGCTCATAATAATAGAGCGAACTTTTGAGCTAATGGCTTTCATCCGTTTGCTACAACTTCCTCTTCCACCTCCAGAATGTTGCTTCGATTTTCATGAGTCCTTTGCAAAGCAAATTTCGTGAAACCGCTCTCGCCAGCGAACTGGTGACCGAGGATGATTTGCGACGAGCGATTTCGCTGATCGTTCAATCCAAAGGTGGCGATCCACTCGTCGCAACCGAAGTTAACGAAAAAACCCTGGCGCAAAAGCTTGTTGAGCTGAAGGTGATCTCCGCTTACCAAGCCGATCAACTTCTAACTGGCAGAACGAAACTCAGTCTCGGCCCGTATCTAATTACCGATTGGATTGGGCAGGGAGGCATGGGTCAGGTTTTCAAAGCCGTACATGAGATGCTCGGGCGTGAGTCGGCAGTAAAAGTTTTGCCGCTTCACAAAACCACTCCCGAAGCGATTGAAAACTTTCGTCGCGAAATTCGCGCCCAAGCAAAACTTGACCATCCAAACCTTGTCCGAGCGTTCGACGCAGGCGAAGACGGCAACGTGCATTACCTCGTCGTCGAATACGTTCCAGGAACTGATTTGCGTAGGTTAGTCAGGTCCAAAGGCAAACTTTCCGTCCAGCAGGCTGCGAACATTATCAAACAATCTGCCGAGGGCTTGGCTCACGCTCATGAGCGAAATCTGATTCACCGCGACATCAAACCAGGCAACATTCTCGTAACTCCTGAAGGTGTTTCAAAGCTGTCGGATCTTGGGCTGGCGTTCTATCTCAATGATGCGACGGACCCACGGGCTGGAAAAATTGTTGGAACGGCGGACTATCTTTCACCAGAACAAATTCAAACGCCACAACACATCACCAGCGCAAGCGATATTTATTCTCTGGGCTGCACGTTGTACTACGCAGTCACAGGCAAGGTCCCTTTCCCGGGCGGTACGCCAAAAAGTAAAGCCCGTCGTCACCTACAGGAAACACCTTGGCATCCGCGTCGCTTCAACGAAGAGGTGAGTGACGACTTCGTCGACTTGATCGGCGACATGATGGAGAAGGATCCAAAAGAACGAATTCAAACCGCAGACGAAGTTGCCGAACGACTTGCCCCGTGGGCGGCAGACGACAGTCCGCTTCTGCGTGAAGATCTTGGCGATCGCCCACGCTGGATGCCGGCACCGATTGATTCTCCGGATTCGCAAGACACTGATCCGGGCGATGACGTAACTGATCTGGCAATGAGCGAAATCTCTGATACGCAGAGTAGCCTCAACGCAACGTTGTCCGAAGATTCGATTTCGGGACAACAAAGCAAACCTCCGCCGCCACTTTCAACCGTCGGGCAATTCAAATCGGCGGCTCACCTCGACGACGAGACGACGTTTTCGATCTCAGCCTTGTTTGTGACCGCAGTGGTTTGCTTGGCGATTGGTGTGCTTGTCGGGTTTATCTTTGGCTACATGATGGGTAAGTAGCCGATTTGACCGACTCTTCACCTTAGAGCTTCAATAGTCTCGCAAGATTGGAGTGATTTTCGTTTGCACTCCGCCGGTCACCACGACTTTAGAGTCTGCATCCACGAAGACGTTGATCTCGCTACGGATTCCAAACTCTTCAAGATAGATTCCCGGTTCGATCGAGAAGCATGTTCTGGGTAAGACCAAACGCTCTTCTTTGGTTTCCAAATCATCCATGTGCGCACCATTTCCGTGCGTCTCTTTCCCAATATTGTGTCCCGTGCGGTGGATGAAGTACTCGCCGTATCCGGCTTTTTCAATCACGTCTCGCGACGCCCGATCGACTTCCCAACCCTGCAATTCGCGCCCACTCTCGAACGCGGCTTTCGCGCAATCGATCCCAGCGTCACGTGATGCGGCGACGATATTAAAAACTTTAGTGAACTCTTGAGGCACGTCCTCACCAACGAATCCAACTTTCGTCAAATCGCTATACACTCCTTGCGCGACATCCATTTTCACCCACATATCAAGCAGAACAAAATCGCCTTTCTTGATCTCAGCATCCGTTCCACGCGCTGGCGCGTAATGAGGATCTCCACTGTTCGGCCCAACACCAACAATCGGCGGATGATAGGTCGTCATATTGTTTCGATGGTAGTAGTCCATGACGTAATCCTGAACGTCCATTTCGGAAATTGAATTTCCGGTTCGAACGTTGTCGGCGATGAACTTCCAAGCCAAGTCAAACGCAGCTTGGTTTAGCGCGTCAGCTTGTAGATGCAAATTCCATTGCTCGTCAGTCCAACGAGCTTCGAAATATTGAATCAAGTTCCCTGAGCTTGCGATCTCAACATCACATTGACGCACCAGCTCTACGGTGCCGGCATCCACTCGCGAAATGTAGGGATTGGCATTGAGTGGAGAATACTCCATCGCCACTCGGCCAGCGTCACCCAAGATTTCTCCGAGACCTGCGTGAAGCTCTTGCCACGTCAAATAAGCCTGTTTGTCACCAGGTAGATGATCAAGTGCTCCAGCCTCAATTCGGTGCACTAACTTTTTGGGTTCACCATTGGCTGGGATAAAGTAAAAGAAGCGCCGGGAACCTGCTTCTGATTCGGGAATCCCCAGCACACGAAGTGCGAGAACATTCAATCCGCGAAAGTCGTACAACAACCAGCCATCAAATCCGAACTCGCGAATGGCGGCTTGAACTTCACCAAGTTGGAATTGTGGCTTTGCAGTTTGCGCGTCGGCTTGAGTCTGTGACATTGAAAACTTTCGTGATAATCCTTGGAAGCATTCGCCATGTTTGCATTTGAGCCCTAAAATAATTTATGGAGTGCGATCGCAAAAAAATACGGAGTGCGATCGCAATTCAACCGTGATGGCTCAAGAGACAAACAGTTTACTCGTCAGGTTTGCAAAATGAAATTTCAAATGTTCGACAATCTTTTCGGTTTGGCTTTTGCAGTGTTGATTTCCACTGGTTTGACATGTGCGCCCGCTTTTTCGGCTGGGGCAATTCAAAACGACCCCTTCAATAATCCCGTCAACAACCCATTTGGCGGCGCCCAAGTAATTTTGCCAGCCGCTGCACAGAACGCTGCAAACAACCAAGACGACAAGGTTGACGAGCAGGAGGATGACACGAATGTTACCGACACAAAAACACTCGTTCAAGAAAAACCAGACGTTGCCAAGAACTTCGTTCGCTTTCACATGTGGGACGGAACTATCGTTGCTGGTGAAGTCGGTTTCGACAGCATTTCAGTCAAGACCGAGTTTGGCGTCTTGGAGGTTCCCATTGAAAAAGTGAGAAGGCTAGTTCCCGGCCTGGACAGTTTTCCTGACCTCAAGATCAAAATCGGCAAGCTGGTTGAAGACCTTGGCAACAAAGATTTCGACGTTCGCGAAAAAGCTCAACGGGAGCTTTCAAGTCTTGGCGTGCAGATTCAAAACGAGCTGAACAACTACGAAGACGGTGGCAATGCTGAGCGAAAAAAGCGTCTCGCCAAGATTAAAGAAGAAATCAGCGAAACGATGGATGACGCCGACAGCGAAGAAACAGATTCACATCCGATGATACGCGGAGATTCCGTGGTGACTCCCGAGTTCGCAATCGTAGGCAAGATTCTTCAAGAGACTTTTTCCGTCAACAGTAAGTTCGGACAACTCACGATTCAGTTAAACGACATCAAATTAGCTGAACGTTCGATGGTTGAATCACGTGAGACGATCAAGAAAACCATTGCCGTGGGAGCTGAGAAGTTCTTTCAAAGACAAACAGTTTCAACACGAATCCGCGTCAACAAAGGGGATAAGATTTCGGTTAAAGCCAATGGTGTCGTCCAATGGACCAACTGGACCAAATCCTCCTCTCCAGATGGACTTGCCAACCAAGGCGTCTATCAAGGTGTCAAAAGTGGAACCTTATGTGCTCGAATTGGCAGCAGCGGAAAAGTCATTGGCGTAGGCAGCAATCACGAATGGACCGCCTCGAAAAGTGGCGTCCTTTACTTCGCTATCGCGATGCAAGACAACTATGTCAACAACAACAATGGCTATCGTTGGACAGGCAATTACAAAGCAAGAGTGACTGTCATACCAGCAACGAGGTAATGACAACGGAGAGGGAATTTGCTGCTCCGCTTCTTTTGTTCTACATTTCTGTTTGAGCCGTACCCGTCTTCAAAAATGCTGAACGCAATTTTTGAATTCGACGCTCCCACTCTCAGCAAGCGGGTCTCATGACACTTAAAAAGAAATGCGATTGGTGACTATCCTCCCGTCAAGATTCTAACTGGCTGATCCCGAATCAAAGCCGCAACGAAGATCAAACAAATCCCCAGCGCCCAACTTGTCGTGAAGAAATCCATCCAATGATCAAGGACGGCAACGAAGGTCACGACGATTGCGATGAAGACAGCGAACATCGTCATTCTGGATTCACTAAGATTCGTTGCTCTGGAAAATTCCCAAAAACAAAACAGGCTAAGCCCAAGAAAAAAGAGCCAAACCCAAAAAGTTCCCAGCAGAATTGGAACAACCATCGCCGCAGCAAGAACATACCAAGAGCGAGTTCGCAATATCAATTCTTTGAAAGTCGAATCACTGATTTTCTGCCGAGCTTTGAAAACACGAATCAAAACCGACGCCGAAATCAATCCCATCGCAATCGCTGACACAATCCAAATCGTTACCTTGTGATCAAATGCCCCTCGCAATTGATTCGCAAAAGCAAACGTTGTCGCACCGGTTTCAGCGATCATTTCTGCGTCTCTTGACCCAAGAAACTTGCGGCTCTCATCAGTCTTCGCATCGCCGTTAACACGCACCCAGCGACGACGATCCAGAGCACGATTTGCGGATCACCAAAGCCCGTGTGCCATTCTTCAGGAGCCAACGACATGTAAACGGCCAACAAAGTTACTAACGCCATCCGCTGAGGCTTGGCCATTGGACCGCAGAAATCGTTTGGTCCTCCAACCGACTTTACCATTGCCCGAACATACGCGACGAATACGGCAAGCAACGCCGCAAGCAAACCAGCAAGGGGACTTCCACCGATTGCATATCCCAAGCCAATCAGAATCGCCGCGTCGGAGACTCGATCTGGGACTTCGTTGTAGAGCTCGCCTTTACGTGAAGCCTGATTTTGTCGAACAGCAACCATCCCATCGAATAGATTGCAAAGCAAACGAACTTGGCATAGCAAACCACCGACAAACCACAATCCTCTTTGTGAAATTCCACCCGTCGACGAGGTCATGGCGAAAGCGATTCCGCCGACGATCGCAGCCAGCATCCCAAAAACAGAAATCGAGTTTGGAGAAACGTTTTTCTCTGCGAGCCATTGAGCCACGCGGTGAGCCAATCGCGTATCGCGACTTTTTACCGGTCTCTGATCGTTCGGATCAAAAGCTTGATTCACGATTGATGTCCCAGCAGATACATTCCTGCAATCAGCAACAACATACCTGCAACATTCGTCAAAGTGATTGGCGTTCCATAAGCCTTAAAAGCAATGAGAGCCGCCCAAATAAAAGTCGACGCATAGATTGGATACAGAACGGTCAAAGCGCCACCTTGTTTGAAGGCAGCCACGAACAAGATCATCACCGCAACATAGCAAGCCACTCCACCTAACAGTTGGAGATTGAAAACATAAGTCGTCCAACCTCCATCCGCAGCGTCCGCTCCGTTCTTGTAGAGGAATTGGCCCAACGCACCGATAAAGGCAGCAACGGCAAAGCAAAGAATGGCGGATAGTGGCGTATTCATAAATCCAAATGAATTTCGTTCGTTGTAATTATCTTCCGAGGAGTTAGCACCTTTCGGCGCCTATGACACATTCCCTCGCAATGGCCTGGTATAAATCTGCGACAAGCTCATAGCGTATTCAGATCTAGCGAATTTTTGGCGGCTCAAGCTGCGCTTCTTCGCCTTCAGGAAGAGGAGCGACGCCAAGTTTCAACTCCACCTTCTCCACTTTCTCTGATTCGCTTCTGCGAAACTTCAATTCGATCGTTTGCCCTGATTCGAATTTGTTCAAAATTTGTCGCAAACGAAGCAGGTCGTTGACCTCCTCACCGGCGACTTCCAGCAAGACATCCTCTCGCAGCAAACCAGCCTCTTCGGCTGCCGTTTTTTGAACGACGCGAACGATGAACAGGCCTTTGCCTTCGGGATTCGATGTTGATTCGATTCCAAGAAAGGCAGGTAGAATTCGCTCGCCGGATTTCAAACGATTGATCAACTTTTTTGCATTGGCGATTGGAACAGCAAACCCAATTCCTGAGTCATACCATTCAACGCCGGCGCCAACGGCTTGAGATTGCGGATTCATTGGAACGCAGATCCCAATCATTCTCCCCTTGATATCGATCAATGGACCACCGTAATTGGCTGGGCTGATATTGGCATCCGTTTGAATGGCTCGGCCGCCAATTCGATTTTTCGCACTGACGATTCCCATCGACATCGCTGGACTGGTGTCGCCATAGCCTACCCCCAAGGATACCGCCCACTGACCAACGGCCACTTCAGCCTCATCAACCATTTCTGGAACTGGCATGTCTGTCACATCCTTGACTTTCAACAAGCAAATTTTTCGCGTGTCATCTCGCCCCAATAGATCGGCATAACGTTTTACACCATCGCTGGTAATTACTGTGATGACAGGCGGGCTTTGAATGAAGTTGAATGTGCTTGTCAAAATGTAACCATCAGGCGAAATCATAATCCCAGTTGTATTGCCTTCGCCCTGATTACGAATGCCACCGATCCTGCCAGACTTGGCACCGACGCCACCGTAAGACTCAATTGTGACCATCGCCGGTTCAATTTTTTTCGCGGCCGAGCGAAAAGCCTTCGAAGTGAGGGACATCGCCTTAAGCAAATCGGCGCCACTGGGTTGCTCAAATTTTTGGGACTGGGTCGGTTCGTCGAATGAGCTAACTACGCCCGCCACGCCAACTTCATTCTGAATCGCGTCGTCTTGCGCATGAACATCAACGGTTGTTCCCCCAACCAGAATCACAACCGACAGAACCAGAGGTAACCCCAAACAGCGTTGCCAATTTGGCTTGTCCGTTTGAAGGGTCATTCGTTCGTTTTCAACAGACACCATAGCTTATTTCTTCTTTCGTGGTGTAATCGAAATTCGGACCATTTCAACGCCGCGCTTGACGATCATCAAAACCTCTTCGTCGGGGCGCAACGTTTCGAGTACTCGCGCGTAGTCGCGTACAGAACCAATCTTGTTTCCGTCTAACGAAACAATCATGTCATCTGTTTTTACTTTCGAAGTCGCCGCAGGTGAACCACGAACTACCCGATCGACATAAGCTGGATTACTCCGACCTCCAAACTTAAACAAGATGACACCCAGATCAGCCTGCTGAGATTGCACGACGGGTTTCGCGTCAGCGATTGGATCGACTTTCCCTTCCACAAATTGAACCAACCTCGAACTGGGTACCGCGTAATTCAATCGAGTGTTGGTTTCAGAGCTATTGATGATTTTGCCTACGAGACCAACGAGTTTTCCATCAGCTGTCAGAACCGCTCCACCTGCCGCACCAGGATTGCTTGTAATTGCATCAATCAAAACCAACTCACCCTTATAGGCAACATCTCTCTTATTGAGGCGTGCCTCGATCGACGTTCGCAAAGAAATCACGCCCAACGTTGCGGAGACTGGCTCCTCTTTATCTGCGACCTTAAACGAATTGCAAATCGCAATGACCCAGTCTCCTTTTTCGCCAACGGGATCAGTTGAAAGCTCAAAAAACTTTGGAGTCTCAGCTTGGATTTTCAAGATCGCCAACTGCGCGGTTCGATCACGCTTCATAATCGTCGCCAAATGTTCCGAGCCATCAGCGAGCACAACTTTGACTTGGCGTCCATCGAGAAAAACGCCCTGAGAAGTCAAAATCTGTCCATCGGCTGAAATGATGATTCCAGTCGCAAAGCCTTCCACTCTTCCGACTCCCGCGCCGTAGACCTTCGCTATTTTGGGTTGGGCCGCGTCGATGGTTGCCTGAATAAAACTGGGCTGTTCTTGGGCACTCAATCCTGCTGGCAACAAGAGAGCAAACCCCAACAGCAAAAGTCCAATCGAAAAGAGCTTCATGATTTCTCCCTCTTCGATTGCTGTTTATCTTCTTCCTTGTTCTCTTTATTCCGTTTGTCAAACGGATTGTCTGGATCTGGCGCATCAGGGTCAGATGACTCAGTTTCAACTGATGGAGTCTCGACTTTTGCAGGCTTGTCAAAATCAAACCAGCTTTCATCGACTTCATCAATCCATTTGGCGTCACGATTTGAGATGGTCAACTTCTCTTTTTCAGTCAAGCCACTCACGAAAAATCGCTTCATTGGAATCCGAACAGGACCGATTTGCTCCCAATCAGAAAAAGTAACTCCGCCATTTTCTTTACAGTCTTTATGAGCTGAAGCTTTCATCAACTCAACCGCCGGCCGACCGCTGTCTCCATACATAGTAAGCCAGATAAAGAAGTGATCTTGATCGTCGTCCAGCAGCTTTATCCGATAAGCGTTTTGCCCGAGAGCCTTTCCCGCCCCGTCAATCTGCGACTTGCCAAACATTTCCAACGGTTGATCTTGAAAAAGCGAACTCATCGCGACGGCTTGCGACAAAGTGAGACTAAGTTTCGCCTCGACAAGTGACATCCGTTTGGCTTTCCCATTGCTGATGGCGAAAAACTCCTCGCCATCAAACTGGAATGTCTCATTGTTACCATCGCCACCAAGGCTGGTATCAACTCGAATTCGCCCATCCGCCGCCAGCCACATTTGCTGCGTGCCAATTAGTTTTCCATCTTCAAAAATTTCGTCAACTAATTTCGCGGCGCCTTTCAGTGGACGAGACTCTGGCCCATGCTTGCGTTTCCAAGCTTCGAAAACATATGCGGAATATTTTCTATTGATGTCTTTAAATCGGACTTCATTCGATGGAGCAGACAACAACTTCACCATTTGCCGCTGGCGTTTCTGCTTTTTTTCCTGTTCTGGATTCTTGTCGTCTCCTCTTCCCGGATTCTGCCTTACTTTGGGCTTTCGGTAGGGCAAGCCAAGGCAACGCGAAACAATTTTCAACTCGGTGCCATCCGATTTTCTGACAACGATTTCTGCTGGCCAATCGTGAGGCAAAGTGCAGATCAAATTCGTAAACTGATTGGCGTTCTTGATTGGAATTCCCTCGAACGAAATCAACTCGTCGCCCAGTTTCAATCCAGCCGTTGCAACGGGTGAGTCGAGGCTTAATTGTGAACAAACGACTTTCCCTTGTCTCTCGGAAAAATTTGCATCGAGCGTCGCGTGCTCAACCAACTTGGTCGCCATTAAGTCAGGAATAAAGTTCTTAATCTGGTTCGCTGAAATCGCGTACCCCAAACCAACGTTGACTCGGCCGCGGTCTTGGAAACTTCCGCGTCCGTTGATTCCAATGACCTCTGCGTTCAAGTTAAACAAAGGACCACCCGAGTTACCTGGATTGATTGAAGAATCGACTTGGATACAGTTGCCGTAAACCAATTGATTCATGCCGGCACCGGGCTGGTAACGTTTTATGCCGCTGACAATTCCAAGCGTGACCGTGGGGGATTGGTCTTCGGTCAAGATGAATGGATTTCCCATCGCCAATGCCCAATCGCCAACTCGAACCAGGTCTGAATCCCCCAGCGGCGTGAAGGGAAACTCATCTTTACCTTCCATCTGAATTAAAGAAACATCGCCACCTGGGTCGGTTCCAATCAATTTCCATTTGTACATTTTGCCATCAGCCAATCCGCCCCATCCTTCTACGCCGGCCCCCATGATGACGTGGTGATTCGTCAAAGCGATTCCAGTCGGGTCAATAATCACTCCTGATCCGCCACCCTGACGGTCTTCGTCGTAGATCGCGATGACGCTGCCAATGACTTTGTTGATCGCATTGATTCGATGCGCTTCGACGGCGGCAACAAGCTGTTGATCGTCTTCATCGAGACCGGCCAATTCAGGATCGTCTGCCGGCGATTGGCTCGAGCAAAAGAAACTAATGAAGGCGAAAAAAATCGCTATCGTGGTGAAGAATCGTTTGGTCTTCATTGTTCGTTCGCTGGTGGTGGAATTTGTCGAGTCAGCGGATTACTGCGATTGCGCGAATCCTGATTTCAATTTAAAGCCTCAGATTGAACATCCTTCTTCGGCCCAACCAACTACTTCGTTTTCAAAAATTTTGCGTTGCCCCAATTCGCGTGATCACCCAAGTCAAATTCCGCGCCCGGATAAACGATCAACGCGACTTCTTTCATGCCGGAGATGTCGACATTAATCTCTGATGGCCCATCGCTTCCTCGAACTCGTTTTGACCACAACTCGATTCCGTCTCCACGAACAACCATTTGACAATCACCGCGACCTTTTGTTTCCGCATCAATGCCAACCGTGGCAGTAAACCGATCAAAGTCGTTTTCATTTGCGAAAACCAATCGTGACGAAGACTGTGTGCCCAAACCTTTGTTGAACTCGATCGTCTTTTCGGAATTCGCTAGTCGAATTTTCAACCGATTACCAGCAACGCTACGATCGCGTTGCCAATCGCGTTGAACCGAGAAGATTGAACTCTCTTCGGCTTCAAT
>CAYMFZ010000003.1:16764-20277 GCA_964389585.1 uncultured Pirellulaceae bacterium
ACTCAGATAAGCGAGACGGTCTGATGCAATCGAAATCCGGACCACTTTCGCAGCGTCAATATTCACCGCGGCACCTCCGGCGACGGCGACCTGCAATTGGTCTTCTTCAAGTTTTTCAACCAAACCAACGACTCGGGAACGATCAATCAAGTCAATCGTTGCCAGCGAACCCTGGGATGAGCTGAGGCCAATATCCGCCATCAAAACGGCTTTCACTTTAGACAAACCAATTTTCCGAGACACACCTTCATAATTGAGACGTACGAATTCGCCGTCGATCGCCTCAAGAATTCCTGGCACCAATTGTTCGCCTTTGTTCGTTTGCACGACTACGACATCATCTTGTTTGGAACGATCTTTCAGCGTCGACTCGACGAGTGAAGAAGACTCCCAGACGATGGCAACCGCGGCTTGAAGTGAGATCGCGTCGACCCCAGAATCAGATTTGAATTTGACACGCTCATCACGGACTTGAGGGTTGCTCGCCATGATTTTCCCACCCCGATTCATGTGAATCGCAACCTTATGGGATGCTGCTTGCGACTCTCGGCTCGTCGTCAGTGAGAGAATTTCTTGAACATTCAAACCATCAGGAATTCCATCGCCGCTAACTTTTCCTAACTGATCGATCGCAGAGATTGATGCCTCGACTAGAGCCCCATCGATCAATTCAAGTTTTACGTTGCCAAGATCCGTAGTCGTTCCAATCAACGTTTGCGAGGGAGTGCTTCCTCCTCCCATGACAATTGCTAAAACAAAAACTGACAACGCAAACTTCGAACCGGCAAACAGATTGTGTATTTGGTGTCGCATCATAGTCGTCATTCTACTTGATGTTGACTGACCTGTCTCGCTTGCAACCTAACAGCTGATCCATAAAAAAAGCGGCACTCTCTCGTAGAAAGTGCCGCCATGTTTCAACAGTCACGAGTATGCGAGACCGAACGATTCAACGAACTACTTTTGGCTCTCGCCATTGGCTCGTTCGGTGTAACGTTCAACGATGTCGCGATAACGGGCAGGAAGCTTTTCCTTAACCGCATTGTTAGCTGGATCGCGTGCACGATCCCGCAAACGGCTCCATGGGCTGGCTGGAGAATCGTCATACGACTTTTGAACCACTTTCCCATTCGCGTTGTTTGAAGTTCCGCCCTTTTGGCTTTCCTTAGACTCACCCGGCTTTGACTGTGCTTGCTTCTGACCAGAAGCTTTTTTGCCAGCCTCTCAGGTGCCGCCTTTTTTGCAGTTGGAACTGCATTCTTTTTTCTCTTCCTCTTTGATCATCTTCGTCAGCATGTTGACGATCTTGTCTTGTTCCTTCTGAGTAACCTCATCGGTCTCGACCAACTCTAGTCGTCGTCGCGAATAGTCCATCCGCTGGTAAACGTCATCGAGCTTGCCTTCTTGGATAGACTGGATCTGCTGAACCTGTCGCCAAGCACTCACGCGGAGCCGTTCGGGAGCGTCTGGATTGAATTGCAAAAACTGCATGAACGACTGAACAGCTTCGTCGTTTTTCAAAAGTCCCGCTTGCGCGACGCCAATAAAGTATTGAACGTTGCCTTGGTGGACGCTGAACTTTCCCAATTCGCCAGTCAACAACTCAAGGCGAGGCATTGCTTCTTCGAATCGCTCATCATTCATCAGCGTACGAGCAAGATAAAAATTGGCATCCGCAGCAAGGAATCTGTCTTCAGAATCTGCAAGCGGCGAGAGAAGCTCAATTGCTTTCGCGACACTGTCGGTATCTGAAGAATCGACCGCTTTAGAGTAAGCAGGGTAAAGTTGAATCAAACCTTCTGTCACAGAATCAGGCGAATCTGATCCAATTTTTTCGACAGTTGATTGAACTTCCGATTTGGTGCTTTCAGCGACCGAATCCAAACCCCCAACGTGTTTGAGAAACGAAGCGACGACCTTATCGGTGTGGCTATCGTTCGTGGTCGCAAAGCTTGACCCAGCCACCATTGCGACCATCGCAACGCAGCTAAGCGCGACCTGAAATAGACGGGTTCGTTTCATTGGGATCCCTTCGTCGTTCACAAATTAAATGATGAGCTTATGGGCCGGTTAACGACTCATAGATCTATTATCGTGCAAAACGTGTTTTAGGCCATCGGTTTTATCCGCATTCGCAAGACTTTTGATGGCCTAAACCAACGCTTTCTTAGCAAACTAGCCACTTATTTATAACACCTGTATCTAACGATCGTTCTCTTTTTCCATGATTCGTTCTGTCATTTCGAGCAGTTTTGCTTGTAATTCGGCAGCCTTTAACGCTTCTTGGTCCAGAATCGCATCCAAATCCTCTTCGCCAGCAATTTTTGCTTCGTCGCCAGAGCCTCGAAGCTGGTCCATCTTTTTGGTTCGCCGATTCAATCGCAACTGTTCAATTCTTAACACCTTCAATTCAGCAGATTTTTTCAACAGAGGCTGCTCGCCACCTCCGCCACCGCCGCCACCTCCACCACCGCCGCCTTCACTTTGAGCCTCTTTCAAAGCGTCAATCAAATCTTCGATCGTGGCTTCGATTTCCTTTTGAAGCAGTTGAGTGAATTGCCCCGTACGTTCATTTTGCAAAAGTTCGGCGGCCTGATTTAAGTCAGTTCGCAGATCCTGAACGACTTCGGGAAAGACGATGCTCGTTCCATCTTCCAACAGCAAATCATAAGCCTGTTGTCCAAGCTCGCTAATTTCGAGCTCTTCGTTTGAAAGTCGCAACATCAACAATTGATCACGGCGTCCAAGCTCGCCTAAGTTCGTACTCTTATCATCAAGTTCGATCGTCATCACACCGGCGACTTTTTGCCGCTCCAACATCTCTTTGAAACGAGCTTCGAGTCGCGCCAGTTTTTCTTCTCGAGTCTCATCCCGTAGTTGTTTCAAGCGATCTTCAATCTCTTCCAGAGCTTCCTCCATTTTTTGCTCTGCCTGCTCTTGTTTCTTTTGAGCGTCTTCAGGATTCTGCTCACCTAGATCATCCGAGGCTTCCTTCATCGCGCCACCTGCCTCCTGCATCTTCTGCTGACCAGGCTGCTGCTGTTTTGCATTCGCGTTTTGGTCTCCGTCTTCGGATTTTGGCTTGGGTGCCTTTTTCATTTCTTCAAGAACGTCCATGGCTTTGTCACGTGTGCGTCGTTGCTTTTCCGCCATCTGCTGCAAAGCTTCTGGTGGCAAAGTCTCAATTCGCCGTTTTTCCTTTTTTAGCTGGCTGAGCGCCTTGTCCATTTCTTCAAGGGCTTTTTCTTCCTGTCGCTTGGCGTCTTCTGACTTGCCAGAGCCAAGCTTTTCCTCGGCGCGACGCTGATGTTCCGCTGCCTTTTCTAAAGCCTGTTGGCCCGGTTGAGGCGGGCTTTGCTGCTGGGGCTTTTGCTCGCCCGGTTTACCTTCTCCCGGTTTACCCTCGCCGTCTTTGGGCTTATCGCCTTTGTTCGCAGCCGCTTCATCTTTCTTGAGTTTTTGATCGCGTATTGCTTGAGCCAGCTTTTAAGTTTCTTTACGAATTCGAAATTG
>CAYMFZ010000003.1:20287-23882 GCA_964389585.1 uncultured Pirellulaceae bacterium
GGTTTACCTTCACCTGGTTTACCTTCTCCGGGCTTGCCTTCTCCGGGTTTCTGATCGCCGGGTTTCTGATCGCCGGCTTTCTTGTCCTCAGACTTTTTATCACCTGGCTTGGAATCACCGTCTTTTGGCTCACCATCTTTTGGCTCACCATCTTTTGGCTCACCATTCTTAGGCTCACCATTCTTAGGCTCACCATTCTTTGGCTCACCATTCTTAGGCTCACCATTCTTAGGTTGGCCTGCTTTTGCATCGCCGGACTTGGGGTCACCGGACTTAGGGTCGCCACTTGCCCCATCCTTCAAATTCTCTCCAGCAATTTCTTTTTTAAGCTGCTCCGTTTCCTGACGAACTTCAAACTGTTTGTCCGCCACTTTGTCGAGCGCTCGAAGCCCTTCATCCGCCTTGTCGACCGTCTCCTTAATCACCTCACGCTGCTCTCCAATTAACTTTTGCAAAGCCTTTATTTGCGCCTGAAGATTCGCGACCGTTTCATCCTTCTTTGCGACCTTTTTAGTGTCACTAGTTTGAGTCTTCTGCTCTTTCAGCCGCTCCTCGATCGCTTTTTTCCAACGATCCAGTTGCTTTTCTTCTTCTTTCTTAGAAGCCGCTTTGTCTTTTTGATCGGTCAACAATCGAATCAAGGCCTCAAGATTCAAAACAACTTCGTCAGTAAGTTTGTCAGCTTCCTTCAATTGATTGTTATCGAGTAGATCACTGATCTTGGTCATCTTCTTGGTGATCAATTGTTCTTTCGACTGCTGAAACGCATCAACCAACAACTTGGCGCGCTTCGGCTCTTTCTCACGAAGCTTTTCCGCGATGACTGTCAGCTTTGATTCAAGCTCCGTCATCTTGCGTTGAACCAGCCTTTGACGCACACCCAATTCGCTTCGAAGTTTTTCCTGCTTTTCATCTTGGGCAAATGACGGGGCGACCAGCATTCCAACGAACGTCAAAACCAACATCAGCGTTGTCAGGTATTTCGATTTCTTCATTGACGATTTACTCATCGCAATTCTCCAATTGTTTTGCAGGAGTCTTATTAACAACGCTGGCTGCTCAAATCTATTAGGCAAATTCTGAAGGCGGAATAAATTCTTCAAAAAACACAATCTAATTGTCGTCGAAAATTCCACCTTCATCTTCGAACACATTCTTTGGTTTTAAATTCTTTTCAATGCCCGCACCAATTTCGAGCGTATCTTTCTTCACTTCAAGAAACCCATTGATGATCTCTTGAAAACTCTCCGAATTGTTCATGGCAGCCAGGATTTTTTTCATCTCTACCAAAATTTGCTGATGAACGAGTACAGCTTGGTCAACGGCGGCGTTCAACTCATTAGCGTCTCGAACCGCACGACGTGAATTATCCAAGTGACGCGTGGCAAGCGTTACAAGTTCCGAATCCAACCGTCGAATCGGTTTGATGATCCGCTCGTCAAAGCGGGCTTCGATTCGTTGGTCGGGAGCGATTTCGTTCTCAGCTTCGTCCAGGCGATTGTTTTTGACTTCCACGAGAAATTCTTCGAATCGGTTGGCAATTCGATCCATTGCAGTGCCAACTCCTTTTTGCTTTCGAATCAGATTGATCAATACCGATTCACGCTGCGAATCGAACTCTTCCTGTGTCATCCCCGACTCTTTGGCTCTCGCTGCGACCGCTTCCAAATCCGCCATCAATTCCATTTGAACTTGATATGCCTGATCATCAAATGCTTTTCGCTGCTCAATTTCACGACGAAGTAAATCAGCGCGAAGCTCGTCATCTGAAACGACTCGCAACAAAAACTCTTGCGATCGTCCGATGTTAGGTTGACCTGGATGATTGTCCGTCGCCTTGATGGAAAATCGAAAACTCGTACCTGGTGTCAAGTTGTACGGAATCAAGTCGAGTTCGGCGTAATCCTTTACCTGACGAACAGGCACACCATCGACTGGCTTGGGCTCTAGAAATACCTGCTCACGTTCACCGGGCGTTTCTTCATCAACGCCGGTTTTCCAATTGGATTCGAAAGCAAGTTTCGCGAGGCCGTATTCATCTGCCGCCTGGTATTCGGCTGGCAAATTGGCTCGCGCAGAGACCAACCCGCTGATCCCCAACAAGCTTGCTCGAACTTTGGGGTCGTCATCTTCCTTAATTGTCAGTTTGAATTTTGAACTGCGCGAACTTGGCAGTCCTGACGTGTCTACCAACTCGAATTGATACTCGCCGCCACGCAGCTCTCCGTCATCACCTGGAATAGTCAGACCAAATTGTTGATCACCTTCCAGTTGGGTCATTGGAAAAAGTTCATCCCCCAATTTCAAGTTTGCCTCGTTAAGCGGCTTGTTCGTTTTAATCTGCAGTCGCAATTTGCTACCTACCAAAACAGGGTGTGGTCCCACTCCATTAAGTTCAAGCGATTCCACGCCCGTGTAGCTGGGCAGCAAAGCTCTCAATTGCATTTCGATAATGTTTGGCGGCTCGCGCAATTCAACGTCGATCCACTCCGTCACGTCATCGCCACCGCTGGCTCGCAACCGAAAGGGGGATGAAACATTGTGGAACATGAACATGTGTTCGCGCCCCGAGAGTTTCCCCGTTGGCTTCATGGTGTGAATCGTCCGGCCACCAGGATTGTCAATTTCCAACGAAACGGAAACGTCTTTGATTTGGCTTTCTTCCATCACCGTGACGATTTGACGATGATCATTCCCTCGCGACAGAATCAGTTTGCCGTCTTCCACACCGGCGATTTCAAGATAAGTTCCCTGAGGCCACTGAACATCTTGAAGCATGATATTTCGGTTGAACCACGTCCGAATGAAATCGTTTTTGGCGACTCCCAGTCCTATCAAGCCAAATCCAACAACTCCAGCAAGCAACAGCATCCAGTTTTGAAAATGTTGAGAGAGGTTCAGCGACTTGCCAAAGTCGATGGCTTCCGCCTTGGTCAATCCTTGCTCAATGGTCGCTTTTGCTAACTCTGGCGAAACGCCGCTGGCGACTAGGTCTTGTTCGCGGGCAAGTTGAACGCCGGAAATCAAACTCTCTTTTAACTCCGGGTTCTTGTTCTCGACTTCGTAAATCAAAGCGTCATCGTTTGGCCGAAGCAGGAGTGGCTTAATCACCCGCCAACCAAAGTAAACGGCGGCGGCAACTGCCATGGCCACCAACATTACCAACCGCTGGGCGAAGTCCATTTTAAAGACGCGATCGAGTAGCATGTCGACAGCGAGAATTGCAAGCAGCACAAGCAACCATCGTCCAACGCCGTGAACCAGCATCCAGCGTGTAAGCTGGCCGCGCATCCGGTTCAGTTTTTTTAGAACCACCGGTGGCATGTTTTGAGTTTTTGAATTTACCGTTGTCATCAACTTCCAACTCTATTTACTGTTCAATTCACACCGCGACGATTGCCAAGTGACGTCCCTCCGGGACTCAATATATTGGTAACCCGTCGACCACAGACTTGCGTCCGTGACTATCTCCTGCCGTGCCTATCGGCACTCAAGCCCAAACTTTTATTCGATCTCAAATTCCGAATCCAAAATCATTTTTCATTTTTCATTTTTCATTTTTCATTTTTCATTTTTCATTTTTCATTTTTCATTT
>CAYMFZ010000003.1:23982-35440 GCA_964389585.1 uncultured Pirellulaceae bacterium
TTCAAATCTCAAGAGTCGGCAAAGTTACTCTTGTTGGCAGCGGTTAAGCTGCCAATTCCCGTCTGCATTGGTCTCAAACTAACACTCTTACTCAGGCCAGTAGTTTGAGGACTGTTATTTTTTTATCTCCAACTCCAACTCATACTCTTACTCATACTCTTAAAACGCTATGACCACGGAGTGGTCAGCGACTATCGATCGTCTTTCTTACTACGACATCACAGAAGCTTATACCACTTTCGCAAAATCCATTCGATCGTCAGCAACACAACTGGCAAGCCGTAAAACAACCAACGCAGCACTCGATTGGCATCCCACAAAGGCTTCGGCGGACTATTAAATTCAGCTCTCGTCACCAGCGTCGGCAACGCTTCGGGCAGTTTCGAAATCTGCTCCAGTCGAAAATACTCGCCACCCGATTGCTTGGCGATTTCAGAAAGCAATTTCTCATTCAGCCAATACGCTCCTGACTCAGCACTTGGAGGCACCACGCGAAACGCGATTGGATCAATCAGCTTTTGCTCTGGATTGTCTCCCGACATCTCAATCGTGGCCTCAAAATTCCCAATCCGCTGAGCCACAAAAGTCCCTTCATATCGCCCCTCCTGGTTTGGCAACATCTTCATCTCGACGTTTTGCGAACGCCCATCGGCGGCGCGTACGATCGCCTTATGAACCGGAATCGTCGACGGCTTAAACTGCTCATCCAAAACTCGACCGACCAGCAAGACTCGATCGCCAAGCTCAAACTCAGTTTTCTCGGCGTCGATAAATCCACGACGCGAACCCTGCAAAGATCGTGTCTCAACCAAATACCTAACGACTTGAATCCAAAACCGATCAAAATACTGAGCCTGAACGCCGACCGGACGCCAACGCCAGGTTCCCTGAAAACCAAGATATAAAACCGAGCCCGCGCCAAATCGCCCCGCAACCAACAACGGCTGATTCCCTTCGGCGTTCACCTGATCACCGCGCTCAAGCAAAACACGCGCGGTCGGTTTAGCAGTCAGCGTTGGAAAGCTCCAGTAGATTCCCGGCATCAACCTCCAAACTTTTTGCGTTTGGCCAGGATCGCTTTTGAAGCTCATCACTGGGTGATCCAAGTTATGATTCACGACCAACATCTGACCCGGCTTATGCTCTTTGGCAGAGGCGATCGTTTCGATCATGTCAATGAATTCATCATCACCAAATCGGACCGGCAGCAACTCTTTAATGCCTTTCAGTCGATTCATGGTAACGAACTCGCCCGTGTATTGCGGGCCAGCCATGAACAACACACCGCCCGCTTTGAAACGGCAAAAATCCTTGAGCAAGTCCATCCACTTATCATCGAACTCGTCTGGATTCGGGTCAAGCATCATCACGACGTTGTATTCGCCAAGCTCTTCAATCGTTCGAGGCAATTGCGAAATTGGTTCGTTGCCTTCCTGCGGGCGAGTCTCATCCATCGACTGAAGCCAACAACTCAAAGCAATCGTCTGATCTCGCGAAAGCAATTTGTAAACGTGTTGGTAGTCCCAACTTGCCTGACCTGAAACGAGTAGAACTTTGACTTTTTCGTCAACGACTTCCATCTCAGAAGTCACCCGCGCGTTGTCATCCGTTTCCGTTTCATCGTCAAGCGGATCAACCTGAACGGTGTAAATGTACTTTCCCGGTTGATTGAGAATATGATCAAAATCAACTCGGATCCTGCCACCATTCTCAGGCACCTCGATGTCTAGGGATTTGACTTTTTCCGGCTGGCCAGGATTTCCGCTTCGATCAACTTTTTGCTGGACTAATTCGACTTCGATTCGATTTGGCATTCCATCTTCGCCAACCTGGCTGGTCTGCAAAACGGCTTCGATTTCAAATGGCTCATCCGGGTAAGCTTTATCCCGAACATAGACTTCGGTGACGGCGAGATTTTTTGGCGGATTGGGATCTCCTACACCAACGACAAAAATTGGCACTCCTTGAGTGGCTGCTTTTTTCGCAATCTCAAGCGGATCCTCTGAGCCATTGTGTTGGCCATCGCTAATTAGAACCACCGCCGACAATCGACTTGGATCATCAAGCGACTCTCGAAGCGCCTGCCAAATATCAGTGCCCAAACCATTGGCATCCAACTCCGGCATGGTGGTTCTTACAAGCCCATCTGCGGCTGGATCATCTGCGGCTGGATCACCAGCGCCAGAATCGCCAGCCTCGCTACCCAAATTTTCATCGTCAGGATTTTCACCCGAATCATCTTCTTTTTCAGTCTGATTCATCACGATCGCCGGAATCACAGCGACAGGCGTATTGCCATCTGAAAAATTGATCACGCGAAGTGCACCCTTATCTCGCAACAACTCGACGAGATTCGGATTCTTCTTGAACGCCTGATTTACAAGCGACGAACGTTTGACCTGGCCCGACTCGATTTCATCCGACTTCAGCCCTGTCACTTCGGCGAGTTGATTCGCTTGATCTTTGCTTCGATATTGATCACCTCTGTCAAATGAAAGCGAGCCATCCATCAACATTGGAATCGTTGGCTTGATTTCGTTTACCTGTTGATAAAAAACAGATGGCTTGAGGTACATCGCAACTAGCAACAACAAAACCGACAAACGAAGCCCGCCCATCAGTAACTTCACTGGCATCGGACAAGTCGAAATCTCCCGTCGGTACAGCCAAAAGACTCCAAAGATGATCGCGGCCACGATCGCAACCAATACGAACACTCCCCACGACTCGGGAAGATTCACCCATTGAAGTTTTGGAGTTCCCGAACGATCCGGGTCGCTTCCCAAAACCCATTCCAAGAACTCGCCTTTGGCGATCGGGTTTTGCGAAATCAAATTGTCGATGACGAAATTCAAAGTTGTACTCTGCTCTGCTGTTTGATTCTCTTGAACTGCCTGGCTCAACGCCCAATTTATTCCTTGGCTAATCCTTCGCCTTACCCAACGCATACAAACGGTTGGCTCCGTGAACCCAAAACCGTTCACCGTCACTATAAAGATTGCCAACAGGAGCATCCGTCCCCAAATCAACATGAACTTTCGCCAGCAAGTCGGCCTTGCCTTTGTTGCCGCTCAATGAAAATTGGTAAATGCTGTCTTCAACCGGCATATAAATTCCTTTGGGAGTTACGATGCCTCGCCCCAACGATTGCTTGCCGTCGAAAACTTGATCTGTCCCCCAAACCATCCGACCTTCGCCCTTCAGATCGTAAGCCACGATCGTTTCGAATCCACCGGCGTACAACATGTCGTTATAAATTCCTAACACGTAATCGACTTTGTAACCGACCGGATTCATTTCACTACGCCAAATCAGTTGGCCGGTGTTTCGATCGAACGCTTCGATTGTGTCTGTGTCTGAAGCAAAGCAAATCATCTGTCGACCGTATGGAATGACGATGTCGTTTGACCAGCCGTCGAAATTCAATCGGTTGACCGTCCAGCCACTCCGTCGCCCGAAATTGTCAGGAGTTCCGACTCGACGATAGCGTTTCGCAAAACGAACGGTGCCGGTCGCTGGGTCGAGCACGAACACAACGCCCATTCCACAAGTCACAAACAGATCGCTGCCCTCAATCGAAAGATCAATCGCGGACCAAGGAACGGACCCCGTTTCCGGCTCGTCACACAAAAACGATTTCCAAACCGTTTTGCCTTCTTGTTTTGGGTCAAAAGCGTAAATGGAAACCGCGCCGCCAATGTTAACGGGAGCCAAGATCAGCTCGCCAAATCCAATCGGAGCGGACATAAAACCGCCGCCCTCAAGCCATGGTGACTCTTCCTCTTCGCCACCTACACCTGGGTTGGCATTCTCGACGTCAAGACTTTCCCTTGGCAAAGTCCAATTGACGATCCCAGATTCCGCATCGTAAGCGGTCAGATAATTCATTCTTGTTCGTCGGAACGAAGCGTTCCATTGCGGCTGCACGCGCGGTGTCGAATTGTGTGAGTTGCGATCGTCAAACGACTTCCCCTCGATCGAATAAACAACACCGTCGTAAATCGACATCTCTTGAAAAATTCGATCACCAAATAAATTCACTTCAGCGGCCGTGTACGGCGTTGGCAAATTCGAACTACCCGCTTGTCCCGTTCGTCGACCACCTCCCCAACTTTTGCGAATCGTGTTCATCATTTGAGTTGCATCGTCAACTTGGAAAGCGTTCTTCCAAACACTCCGCCAACTGATGGCCGAATCGAGTTGAACTTGAGACGCGTCGATCTCAGAAGCCGCCATGATTTTCTTCCGACTCCAAACCGACAGATCGCCTCCAGTTTTGAAGAACACGCGATCACCGTCTAGCAACAATTCTCCCGCCGGGCGCCAGCCCTTATCACGCCAAGCTTTTACCAATCTGGTTTCCGGCCCAAGCATCGTTGTCTTGACGTCTTCGCCAGAAGCATTTTTTCCAGTCAACATTTTGCCATCGAGGTCGACGGCTTTGGGGTATTTGTCTCTGGGTTCGAAATAGAATTGCCACACGGCGGCAAGATCACTTTCCATGACTTCATCTGGCAAGCCCTGCATCGTTCCGTATCGCTGATTATTTCCCATCGGCATTGTCCAATCGTCATTGACAACATTGCGATTGTCGCCCGTGGCGAGCTCGCCCAAGGACTTCCGAACAAGATCAACAAGCTCCGCATCTGATCGAACTTGATCGGCTTGCTCAAGCGAGGCACGCGCCGATTTGAGATCGCCCAAATACGATTGGCAAAGTGCAATTCTCGCGTAAACTTGGTCCATCGGAACCGTTGGATCAGGGTAGCCGCGCGTGATCTTTTCGAACATTCGCCGCGCACCAATGAAATCAAACTGATCGAGGTAGATGCAACCCAGCCGAAACGCTGCCTCGTCGCCCAGTGAACTAATGAAGTACAGACGAACGACTTTGTTCAGTGCAATCACATCGTTCTCTTCGGTCGCCTGCGCCATAACTTCTTTCGCTTCCGCGTCGGCAATCACGCGATACGCCGTTAGGCCTTCTGGTGGAAGCCCGGCGAGAATGGCTTCGACTTGTTCTACCAAAGAAAAATAAGTCGACGAGTCATCCGAATAAAGCGCATCCCCGCTTCGCTCAAGCACAATTTGCCACAGTTTACTAGCGACTCGATACTGGCCATCCTCGCGCTTTCGTTCAGCCGTCTGCAAAACATCTTCAAGCTCTGGGTTGGTCTTCAGCACCGCACCGGCTTCGGCGTCAATTTGCTGAGTCTGGCCTTGAGCAAGCTGACCACCAAATTGAATCTGAATTTGCTGCGCACTTGACGATCCAGAAAGACAGACAAATGTGATCGCCAATGTTGCAACAAAACAAATAGCGCGAATGATGGACGGAGCGGTTCGGTTCAAATTCACCGAATCGGATTTTTTGCAATTAACGATCATTGTATCCATCACCTTCCTAACGTTTTTCAACGTCGTTTGCCCCAGAACCAGCCGAGGAACTGCTCGAGCGCTAACACGCCCGCAAGGAAAAGCAGAATTTGAAACCAAATTTCCGTTTCGCCACCTGCGACCTTTTGACCTGCAAGCTCTTCAGACGAAATCAACGACACCTTGCTCCCGAAGAAATCGCCTTCGGTCGCGGAATCGGAAAGTCGTTTAAGCTTGCTTTCTCGCGGGTCTAGTTTCGCCGCAAACAAGACCTTTTCTTTTTCGCCAGTGTGCCGAGTCAATTCAAGATCGTAAAAACCGCGTCGTTCGACGTCTTCAAACGAAACCTTGTAGAGTTCGCTTTTCCTCGCCTCTTCCGAGTCATTAAAAGGCTTGGCAACGCTCTCGATTTTTTCCTTCGTCGGATTGAGCAGCGACACTCGATTTTGATAGGCCGACATATCAACGGGATAATTAATCGTGCCGCCAATATCAACGGCGCTCTCCTCACCAGACGAACCAACCAAATGGTCAATCAAGTCAATCATCACGGGCGGATAGGTCGGACTGCTCGGCCACATCGTCCAATCGCCATCGCCGGGAATCGTAAACATAATCACGTTGCCTGAACCAAAAGTTCGATCGACCATCGCAGGTGAGTTTGCCTGATCATTCAAGCGAAGCGGAACCTCAACGGTTTTTCCAATCAGTTCAGGCTTTAACTCGGAAGTCCACCAGCTAAACACATCAACGTTGCTGAGACTCGATGCATCGCTGTCGACGATGACTCGCAGGGAAGGGTGGATCTGTGGGTCGATTTCGAAATTCACCCATTTCGCCATCGTCGGATCGCCCGCCATGCTGACCAGTGCCAAAGGCGAAAGGCCGGCCCCGTCTCGGTAAAACGAATCATTAAAGGTTGCCGCACGAACTCGGTTGCCCGGCATGAAAACCAAAGCGCCGCCATCTTTGACCCATTGCTCAATCGAGTTGACTCGATCCGTTGAAGCTTCGTCGACGTTGCACAAAAAGATGACTTCAAAATCGGAAAGCGATTCCGTTTCCAAGTCTCCCACACCAACGACTTTCATATTCATTCCGGTCCCTGCGACCTCGAGACTGCGCAGGTAGTGCGTTTCACTTCGCTCCGATGCAGATGAAGGATCGCCATCGACTAACAAGACCGAAATTCCATCTTTCACGCGAGACGCGTAATGCGCGACGCTGTCTTCCATTAGTTGATCAAGCGCAAGGCCTTCATCACCAAGCGACTGGCGATCAATTTCAGCCTTAACGCGATAATTGGCAAAACGGGGCTTGGTCTTTTCATCGCCGCTCAGCAAATCAAACGATTCGTCGTTGGCTTGAACTGGAAAAACGTGACGAAAGGCAAGATCGGCCGTCTGCCCTGGCGCGATGGACGGAATCACTTCGTAATCAGGCTGGCCTTCGTCGACCTGAAGCAATACGCGGATTTGGTTCGCGGTTTGCGTGCCGTAGTTAGCGACGGTGACGTTAAATTGAATAACTTTCCCGGCGACCTGAAGATTTTCTGGCCGGATGCTTGTGATGGCAAGATTGGAATCGTTGGTACTGCCCACGTCGACAAGGAAGCAACCGATCGTTTGATCAGAAATTTCGGTCAGCAATTTGTTGGGCGCAGTTTCCGTATTGGAATCAAGCGCATTGACCCAATCGTTCTCTCGCATGTCGGAGAAGAAGTAAGCAACTCGCCCGCCCCCTTCACGTTGCCCGCTCACATAACGTTTGACTTCGGACAACGAAACCGTGTAGTCCGCGGGCTCGTCCGAGCATTCAAGATCGTCAATCATTTGGGACAATGAAGGCAAGGTGTTTTTTGTGAGCGCTTCGTTGGCAAGCAACGGCTGTTCCGGATTGCTGGTCAACATCACGGTTAACCAGTCTTCGGTTTTGTCCGATTCAGCAAATTGGGCAATCAAGTCTTTGACGTTATTTTTGGCAACGACAAAGGCTGGCTCTGAGTCTCGTAGCACTCGTTGGCTGAACGAATCATCAATTAAGATTACTCGTTCAAGTTTTTGAGCCTGCTGTAAGACATTAGTCAGGCTGGACGGCAAAAAGGGACGGGTGAACATGAGTGCGACGAGCAGCATTGCCAGGCAACGAAGGGCCAGAAGAATAAAATTCTCAAGCTGAACGCGTCGCCGGTTCTTTTTATCGGCTTGGAAAAGAAAGTCCATTGCTGCCCATTCGACGATTTTGAAACGTCGTTTGTTGAGCAAGTGAATGAGGATCGGCGAAGCTACGGCCAGCCCGCCAAGCAACATCCACGGATTCATGAACCAACTGAGCATTTACTTTTTCCTGTCGTCCTTGAAGTTAATTGGGGTTGTGAGGTTTAAGAAATTTGAAATTTGATTTGGAATTTGAAATTTGATTTGAAATTTGATTTGGAATTTGGAACTTGATTTGGCATCTAAAACCTGAAATCTGATCTGGAATTTGATTTGGAATTTGGAATTTGGAATCTCAAATCTCAAATCTCAAATCTCAAATCTCAAATCTCAAATCTCAAATCTGCACTTACATTCCTGATTCAACTAAACATTTTTTCTTCTTGATTTTGCTCGAAAGTTCAAATAACTCGACAACACGCCATCCAACGGCTTGGAAGTGTCGAGCAACACATGATCAATTCCAGCGACGGCACAAACTTTCTTCACTCGCTCCATATACTGCTCAACCGCCTCCATATAAGACTTGCGCAAAGCACGTGGTTCGGTATGAAGCTCGGCCTCAACCTCCATTCCACGAAACAGCGTGTTGTCTTGGAATGGAAACTCCAATTCATCGTGATGCATCACATGGAACACGATTACTTCGTGTCGACGCAGACGAAATTGATTGAGTGCTTTCCCAAGTTCATCCGGATCCATGAAAAGATCTGAAAACAAAGCGACCATTCCACGTTGGCGAATCTGGGCAGCCAAAGCCAAAAATGGGTCGACGACATCTGTCGTGTTGGCCGGCTCGGCTTGCTCAAGCTCATGCAGCAACAACTTCAGATGCGATGGATGAGAAGACGACTTAAGGTTTTTGTCAATTTTGTCGCTGAACAAGACCATTCCAACGGAGTCTTGCTGCTGCTGCATCATGTAACCAAGGCTTGCCGCAGCCGTCGACGCATAATCGAACTTACTCCAACCCGTCTTTTCTCCGTAGCGCATCGACTTGCTACAGTCGACAATCAAATGACACTTGAGGTTGGTCTCTTCTTCGTATTCTTTGATGTACAAACGATCCGTTTTCGACCAGACTTTCCAATCGATGTGTCGGAGATCGTCACCCGGCGAATACTCACGATGGGCAGCAAACTCAATCGCGAACCCGTTGTAAGGACTCCGGTGTTGCCCCGTGATAAACCCTTCAACGACCAAACGCGCACGAACGTCCAGCTTCTTGATCTTGTCAAGCGTTTTGGGGTCTAAGTACTTCGTTCCAGGTGCGTCTGTGGACATGAGCCCTCGTTTGTTGCTTTGATTGTTTTGATTCTGAATTCAACGCGAGTTGGAGATCGCTTTCAATTCCGTTGCAATGCGTTCTCGATCGGGCTGGCTAACGCGACGTAGCCAACCTGCAATCGAAAGTTTTCTAATCGAACGCTTTGGCAACTTCAGACGCCAATTGATCTCCATCACTTCGTTCTGGAATCTCGGTCATTAAACGATCAATGACGTCATCGGAAGTAACACCAGACGATTCAGCATTGAAGTTTGTGATCACACGATGTCGCAAAACTGGTTTGGCGACGGCACGCAAATCATCGGTGGTTGCGTATGAACGGCCTTCGAGGACGGCGCGGGCCTTGGCTCCGAGCAAGAGGTTTTGAACACCACGCGGACCGGCACCCCAGGAGATGGCTTCTTTTACAAACTCGGGACAATCGTCTTCAAGGACACGAGTCGCGCGGACGATTCGCAATGCGAAATGGATAACGTGAGGAGCGATGGGAACTCGACGCACCAGTTGCTGCAAACGCAAAATGTCATCTGCGTTGAGCACTTGTTCGACTTCGGTTTTCAAATCCGCGGTGGTGGTCGCAGCGATTTGATATTCTTCATCGTAAGACGGATACTTCACGAACACTTTGAACATGAAACGATCTTGCTGGGCTTCGGGAAGCGTATAAGTTCCTTCCTGCTCAATTGGGTTTTGCGTCGCCAAAACGAAAAAGGGTGCCGGGAGAAGATTTCGCTCTCCGCCGATGGTGACTTGCTTCTCCTGCATTGCTTCCAAAAGTGCGGCTTGCGTTTTGGGAGGGGTTCGGTTGATTTCGTCGGCCAGCACGATGTTCGCGAACACGGGGCCTTTCAAGAACTTGAATTCACGTTTTCCGGATGCTTTGTCCTCCTGAATCACTTCGGTGCCGACGATGTCACTAGGCATCAAGTCAGGCGTGAATTGAATTCTGCTGAAATCCAGATTCAAGGTCCGAGCCAGCGTGCTGACCATGAGGGTTTTCGCCAAACCAGGCACGCCTTCGAGTAGGCAGTGGCCTTGAGCAAAAATCGCGATCATCAATTGTTCGATGACTTCGTTTTGGCCAACGATGACTTTGCCCAACTCACGGCGAACTGTCTTGTAAGACTCGCTTAGTTTTTCGAGGGCCTTGATGTCTTCGCCGCTCAATTCGGCTTGGCCAGCGGAAACGCGATCGTTCATTTGTAAATCCTGTTCAGGAGGTGGTAAGTTCGTTGATGTTTTGTTGACAATTCAGTGAGCCAGAATTGCATTCTCACGTAAAAGAAAAGACCGCGGTGGCTGAAGCGTATTGGACGAATTCGCTGCGAAACTCTCTTTCGAATCAGACTCCATTGTCACTTGTCACAACCTGAATTTTAACCCACATCCGCGCAAAAGTTCCAGTTTGTGCCGAATTCGAGTCCAACCTAAATAAAAAGAAATTGTTTCGCTTTTTGAATAAAAATTTGACACACAACCAGCATTAACTTCACCTCTCTGTAAAACATCTCTTAAACGCAATTGCGTTGCGTGTTTTTAGACGCCAGTTGGCCAGAAAACGCCGATTGATTCTGATTGTAAAACCGAAATCGGGTCATACGAATCAAATGCCGATAAAGTTCTCAAGGGAAAGTAGTTCTCAAGGGAAAGTAGTTCTTAAGGGAGAATTCTCAAGGGAAAGTTCTCAAGGGAATAAACTTGGTTGATTGCAGCTAACATGAAATAATGAACAAATGAGCAACGAAAGCCCAGAACAGAATCAACAGTGGCAGCCTAAAAAATGGCGGCCTATTGGTATGTCGTTTCTGACGCACCTGTTCTTAGCCACAATCCTGATTCTTTTGGGTTATTTTTCAGCGAGTCCCAGCCAGTCTGACGATGGTATCTTACGTCGAGCCGGAATCGTTTTAACGGTTCAAAACGACGACGAAGAAACTGAGTACCTTGACCCTGCCGACCTTCCATCGGAAACAGAAGACGCCGAACAGTTGGAGAAATCAGATCCGGCTTCCAGTCCGCCACCCGCGCTCGCCGTCGAACTTAAAAAGCCTGATCGTCCCGAGCTGCCTGGATTCGAGTCCAACCCAGAGGCAAATCTGGACGCGACTCAAATGGCTGAAGTTCCTGCGAACTCTGATTCGTTCAAAGACCACAAGCTTTCGGAAGAAGATCTAAAACTGATCGAGTCCGAACAACGTCTCCTTAAAGCCCGCGCCCCAAAAGGCAACCCAGCCGTCATCAGTGTGTTTGGCAGTGGTGGAATGACAGGACGATCTTTTGTCTTTGTCATCGACCGCTCGCACAGCATGGGCAACCAGGGACTCGGTGTGATTGCCGCAGCAAGAAAAGAACTGTCTGCGGCTATAAATCAACTTGAGTCAAATCACTTGTTCCAGATTGTCGGATACCATGAGAGTACGCATACCATGCAATCTCGTCGCCTGTTGGCTGCGAACAAGGAAAACAAACTGGCCGTCCCACATCACATTGGAAACATGTCGGCTTTCGGCGCGACAAGCCATGAAAACGGAATGATCGCAGCACTCGCGTTTAAGCCAGATGTTATTATGCTGATGAC
>CAYMFZ010000003.1:35450-40516 GCA_964389585.1 uncultured Pirellulaceae bacterium
GGATTTCCGTTGCTTAACGAGACTCAGTTGAAAACGATTCACCGGCTGGCCCCTGATGGATGCGAAATTCATTGCGTTCA
The DNA here is from genome assembly GCA_964389585.1 of uncultured Pirellulaceae bacterium. GTDB lineage: Bacteria > Planctomycetota > Planctomycetia > Pirellulales > Pirellulaceae > Mariniblastus. Next base: position 35,531 of record CAYMFZ010000003.1, read on the forward strand.
GTTCGGAATCGGGCCACTTCAAAAATCACAAAATTTCATGACCCGAATGGCTGAACAAAACGAAGGCACGTTTCGCTACATCGACGTCACCAAGTGGAAAAAGCAAAACTAGGAAGCATTGTGAGATTAAAACAACACTCTTTTTGTGCGATCGTTTCTATCGCTTTGCTGCTATTCATTTCAGTCGGTTCAGAAACGACAATTGCTGATGAATTCCAAGTCAGCCTTGTTGGCGGTTCGGTGATCACCGTCGAAATTGAAAAAGAGACGATCGACTGGACTCGCGTCCTCGCCAATGGCGACATGAGTCGAGAAGAAGTTAGCCTGTCCGATGTTAAGCAACTTGTTCTTAGTTCTTCCCCGGCGAGCGAACAGGTGGCGGACATTCGCCGCTTGCTGAACAGCCTGGAAAGCCAAGACTATCTTGAGCGCCAATCTGCCGAGGTAAAACTTTCAAATCCAGATGTCGGTGGCAATTTCCGAACGATGATTAAAACGCAAGCGGACCATTCATCTTATGAAGTTCGCTATCGTGTCCGCAGAATTCTGGACTCACTCGACACTGACGATGTCACGCCATCCGAAAGTGAATTTGACATTCTGACGCTTAACGATGGCACGGTTATTGAAGGCGATGTTGGCGACATTGAAATCCCTAGTCAGTTCCGAGGCCGAAAAAAAGTCTTCAAAAGAGCAGATATTCGGATGATCGGAATACCGAAACAAGCCAACGAAATCGTTGCGCCTGACGCTGAGGTGAAAGTTGAAATGTTTCACCAATACCCCAACAACTTTTATCTGCCCGCCCAAACGATCGTAGATTTCGACACGGCTCCTAGTGGTGCCGAAATCAAACGCAATTCAAATGTTAATGACATGTTTACGGATCGCGGCCTGAAACTTTCGACGGAGCAAAAAGGCTACATTGGAATCTCCGGTTACGGATTCAAATTTGCGAACAAGCCCGTCGCGACAGGCAACTCCATCTGCGTTTTTGAAACGCTGGGCACGTACGCCAAACGATTCAAAGGAACGATGGAGATCAAGTTTTGCATGCCCAATCAGGCTTCGGTTTCAGCAGGCGTGAATGAGATCGGGTTGCTGATGGCCCGCGTCAATCACAGTCGCGACTTTATTGTCGAAGCCTACAACGCCGACGGCCAGATCCTTGCTTCGGTTGAGTCTTCCGACGAACCATGTGTATTTGCCGGCATCAAATCGAGTGAACCGATCGCAAAGATTCGAATCCTTTCCAACCCTTATCTTTTTCGAATTGATCGCTCCATCGACGAAGATTTCGCGGTCGACAGCATTTGCTTTTCCCCGCCAGTCCCTGTTACTGTTTCCAAGGGTGATTTGCCGATGGTCCGGTTGAAGAATGGCGACTTGATCAAGGGCGAGGCGATCGAGATCAAAGATGCTTCAACCGTTTCCATTGACCTGTCAAATCGCGAATCAATTGATATCCAACTTGATGAAGTTGATTCAATAAATTTTGCCAACGCGGGGAAACCTTCATCCAATGAAAAAATGTGGATGGCGATGCTTCCAGATCGAAGCACGATCCATGTCGAGCCTGGAGAATTATTTACAAGCAAGTCGTTCGCCCCACTTACTTTCAAGCCCAATGAGCTATTGGCAATCTGGTCCGCTCGCAACGGGGCAAGATTTCCTTCCGCTTCTGATTTCCAAGAAGGCAAAACGGTTTTGGTTTTCCCAACGTGTCGAATCGTTTCCGACTCCGTTGAATTTTCCAATAAGGGATTTAGCTGGGGCAAGGATGCGAAAAAGCTGCTTCAACCCGTCAAGATCGAAGGCGACGAACGAGAAGAGGAAGACCCAACACCTCAATTCACCAAAGCCGAATATGGCGACGCTTGGCCAGAGAGCATTCCAACGGTTTGGACGAATCCTCCAAAAACTCGGCCCGCTAAAACAGGACGATTGCAATTGGCAAACCAACAACAATTAACGCTTGGCCCAAACGCACTTTTTCAGTTTGTCAAAATCGACGATAAATCCGTTACCGTTTCAACCGGGAATCAAGAATTCAAAATTTCACTGAAGGAACTTTCCAGCATCGAGTTCCCAAAAAACTAACTTAGAGCCTCTCCCAAAACCAAGACATTCGCTCAACAGTAAGCCGAAGGCGTTAGCCTCGGGCCGGGATAACCAGCCAAACAAACCACTCGCTCAACTGGCTCGAGGCTAGCGCCAACGGCTCACAAGTTTTGGGATAGGTTCTTAGTCGCTAGTTCGATCGCTTATAGGCAGGCCATCTTTTTCGCCGGGTGCCGTTTAAAAGAAGGCACTTTTGTAATTTTTTACTTTTACGCATGATTTAAACCGCATGGATGAAACTTCAACTCACTTGGATGTCATTGCTGTTGGTGCGCATCCTGATGATTGTGAGATCGGATGTGGTGGTACGCTGGCTGCGCTCGCAAGACAAGGCTTGAAGGTTGGCATCATTGATTTGACCGACGGTGAGCCAACTCCCAAATGCCCTAGTCCCGAGATTCGAATTGCTGAGGCTCACAAGGCTGCGGAGAAACTTGGCCTGACGAAGCGGATTATTCTTGATCTTCCCAATCGTCAACTGTTCGATGGTTTCGAAGCCCGTCTGGCGCTTGCGAAACAGTTTCGAATTTATCGCCCCAAAGTCGTCCTTGGCCTCGAATCGAAAACGCCAATGGCGTCGCCTGATCATTGGCAGGCGATGCAAATCACCGATGCTGCGATATTTTACAGTCGTCTTTCGAAGTGGGATCAACATTTCGATGGACTGCCGGTTCACTCAATTTCAAGACAGATTTATTATTCCTTGTTCTTCGAATCGGATTGGAGTGGGGCGGGGCCACGACAATTTGTCTACGACATTTCTGAGACGATTGATTCGAAGATCGAATCGGTAAAATGCTACGCTACGCAGTTTCCGCCTGAGAAACAGTACATTTTTGAGCGAGTAAGATCGATGGCTTCTGTGATTGGATTGTCGGCCGGTTTTGATGCTGGAGAAGCGTTGACGTCGACGAGGGCGATTGGGAGCCAGAATTTGTTTCAGACTTTGCAGTTGAGTTAGCACAATTTGAGAATTTCAAATTTCAAATTTCAAAACTAAATTCCACACTCCACACTCCACACCCCACACTCCACACTCCACACTCCGCATTCCACACTCCACACTCCACATTCCACATTCCACACTCCGCATTCCACATTCAAAAACCCCATGCCCAGCCAACGCGTTTATTTCAACAACCAATCAGGCGAACGCCTCGCTGGAATCCTCGACCTTCCGGCCACAACTCCAACTTCGTTCGCACTATTCTCTCATTGTTTCACCTGCACCAAAGACTTAAAGGCGATCGTGCGAATTAGCCGAGGGTTGGCCAAGCACGGAATTGGAGTGCTTCGATTTGACTTCACTGGACTTGGAGATAGTCACGGAGATTTTTCGGAATCGAACTTTGAATCTAATCTCTCTGACATTCAATCCGCCGTTGAATGGCTGACTGCCGAATATCAATCGCCCAGACTTTTGATGGGTCACTCGCTGGGGGGCGCAGCGATGATGGCTTCGGTTGGCAGCATTGCATCCGCGAAAGCAATTGCGACACTCGCCGCGCCATCTTGCACGAAACATTTGGCCAAATTTCTTGGCTCGATCAATCCGGATATCGAAACCAATGGCGTTGGCGAAGTCACGATCGGTGGTCGGACACATACGATTCGCAAACAGATGCTGGAGAGCTTGGGCAATTTCGATCTTGGATCAAAGATTGAGTTTATAAAGATTCCTCACTTGATCTTTCATTCACCCGCCGATGAAACTTTAGACTTCCAACATGCCGAAGCCATCTTGGCGAAAACGGGAGGTGCAAAATCGTTAATCACGTTGGTGGATTCTGACCATCTCTTCGTAAACCGCCCCGGCGACGTGGGCTACATCTCCGACTTGCTTGCGACCTGGGCTCTTCGATTTCTTGACGAATGAGTGATTGAGTGACGGTTACCGAAGTTGAAAAAAGCCATCACCTAACAAGGCGCGATTTCGATTACCCGTTTGAAGAAGCTGAAATAGAACGAAATCGAAAAGCGGAATGTGTTGCCAGCCAGAGGTCGCTTTAACCGCCACGTCTTAACGCCTTACCCGGAACAAGTTTCCCCAACTACCGCGACGAAAACGCAAAAGCTGAGGTGGGGTCATTGAGTGAAAATCCGTTTCACCTCGACTTTGACGCTCTTTTCTGACGAGGTTCCAAAATCGCTTGTATTGATGAAGCCGCACATTTGGCGGAATCCGAGACTCGATCCAAACCGCATTCTCCCGGCCCTCACCTAACGATGAATAATTGCCGAGCCCGTGATCGGTCATGTACCCCCGTCCCAGAAATTCTTCCAGATGATCAAGGGCTTCGTCATGATTGTTTCGATAGGTTTCTAATACGGCAAGCTGCAACAAAGCGTACGGTCGATGACGTGCGAATTTAGAAAGCTCATCCATGACATTAATGGCTCGCAGCGTGTTGTTTTCGATGCGTTTGGAGATTTCTGTCGCTGTGGCGGATTGAAGCTGGTTGGAATCGAGTTCTCCTTCCTCGTAAAGCGCGTCTCGCCTCGTCTTTAAAATCAGCAAGCCTAATCGTTTCCAAGCGTATCCATTTTGCGGGTCGGCTTCAGTGAGCTTTTCAAACTCTTTGATGGCTGATCCCCAGTCCTTTTTGTCAGCGAATTTTTCGGCGCTCACTCGCATTGGAGAAAATTCGTTCGCATCAGAACTGGTTTCGCCATCGAGGCCGCCGACAAGAAGAATCAAGACATAGAAAGCACCGCAAAATGCCAACAGAATTCCAGTGTCTCGAAAAAAACGCTTCACGGTATCGACCTGAAGATGGGCGGCTTGTTTAAGAGACCAATCTCTCTTCTTACTCTTACTCTTACTCTTACTCTTACTCTTACTCTTACTCTTACTCTTACTCTTAC
>CAYMFZ010000004.1:0-28770 GCA_964389585.1 uncultured Pirellulaceae bacterium
AGCGGTGCTTGGTCACTTGTATGGTCCCAATCAAGAACGTGGTGTCTTCAAAAGCGTCGACGGTGGTGAGACTTGGAAGAAAGTTCTATTCGCCAGCGAAGAAGCCGGCGCCGTCGATGTTGAGATCGACCCGTCAAACCCAAACGTGTTGTTTGCTTCGACTTGGAAAGTTTTACGCACGCCTTACTCACTCGAGAGCGGAGGAGAGGGTTCTGGCGTTTGGAAATCGACCGACGCTGGAGAGACTTGGACCGACATCACGAGCAATGATGGAATGCCAAAGGGAACTATCGGAATTAGTGGAGTGACTGTTTCGCCGGTCGACTCCAATCGTGTTTGGGCAATGATCGAAGCCGCAGAGGGTGGTTTGTTTCGCAGTGACGATGCGGGTGAATCCTGGACACGCATCAACGAAGAGAGAAAGCTTCGCCAGCGAGCGTGGTACTACACACGAGTCTACGCGGGACCCACAAGCGTTGACGAAGTCTATGTTCTCAATGTTCGATTTTGGCGTTCAGGCGATGGTGGAAAAACGTTTGGTTCAATTTCTACGCCGCATGGCGACCATCACGATTTGTGGATTGATCCGAGTGACCCGCAGCGAATGGCGATTGCCGATGACGGTGGCGTTCAAGTTTCTTTCAATCGCGGACGAACTTGGTCGACTTATGAGAACCAGCCCACGGCTCAATTTTATCGAGTCACGACCGACAACCATTTTCCCTATCGCATTTATGGTGCGCAGCAAGACAATTCAACCGTTCGAATTCTTAGCCGGACCGGCGGCCGAAGCATTGGCGAGCGAGATTGGGAGTCGACTGCAGGCGGAGAAAGTGGCTTTATTGCTCCGGACCCAACCGATCCCGAGATTGTTTACGGCGGTTCGTATGGCGGTTACTTAACTCGCGTCAATCATCGTACGAATGAAGTCCGCAACATTCATGTTTGGCCAGATAATCCGATGGGACACGGCGCGGGCGATGGTAAGTTTCGATTCCAATGGAATTTCCCAATCTTCTTTTCACGTCACGATCCGAAGGTGCTGTTCACGGCGGGCAACGTTCTGTTCAAAACGACCAACGGTGGCGAAAGCTGGGAACAGATCAGCGACGATCTGACGCGCAACGATCCAACGAAGCTTGGTTCCTCTGGCGGACCGATCACCAAAGACAACACCAGCGTCGAATACTACTGCACGATTTTCGCGGCTGCCGAGTCCGCAATTGAGAAAGACGTTATCTGGACAGGTTCGGATGATGGGCTGATTCACATCACTCGTGATGGTGGCAAAAAATGGGAAAACGTCACGCCACCTGAAATGCCAGAGTGGGCGCAGATCAACTCAATCGAAGCCCACCCAACCGAGGCGGGCGGACTCTATGTTGCTGCCACTCGCTACAAACTCGATGACTTCAAACCGTATCTGTACAAGACGACGGACTACGGAAAGACTTGGACAGCGATCAACGACGGTATTGATCGAAAGCACTTCACGCGCGTTGTTCGCGCTGACCCTGAGCGGGCTGGTTTGTTGTATGCAGGGACTGAATCGGGTCTCTACGTTTCGTTTGATGACGGTGCGAAGTGGACTTCATTTCAATGCAACGTTCCAGTCGTTCCGATTACGGATCTGGCCGTCAAAGGAAATGACTTGATCGTGGCAACGCAAGGTCGATCGTTTTGGGTGCTGGATGATTTGACAGTTTTGCATCAATGGAACAAAGAACTGACGGAGAAAGATGCTCACTTGCTTTCAACGCGTCCAACGATGCGAATGCGAGGTGGCGGAAGTTCGCAGCCTGGTCGGACATCGGGCCAAAACGCAATGTCGGGTGTGCCGATTCGATTCTTCTTGAAAGAGGAACCGTTAGACAAAGTAAAAACTCGTTTGGAGATTCTTGATTCTGAAGGCGAATTGATCCAAGCCTTCAGCACCAAGCCTGACAAGGAACTAAAAGAACAAACGTTAAAAGTATCCAAAGGGATGAATCAATTCCGATGGAACCTGCGTTACCAAGGTGCCGAATCGTTTAAAGGGATGGTTCTGTGGGGCGGCGGAACCGGTGGACCTTTGGCGGTGCCGGGAACTTATCAAGCCAAATTGAGCCAAGCGAAATCTGTTGAGTAAGATTCTGACGACGAAGACGCTGAAGAAGATTCAGATGACAAGGCTCAGCCAGATGCAAAATCAAAGAAAGGTAAGAAAGCCAAGGCCAAGAAATCGAAATCAGATTCAAAAAAGAAGAGCAAAACTGACTCCGAGGAAGAATCGACTGACGAGGTCTTGCTCGAGCTTGTGACCAAATTTGAAATTGTCAAAGACCCGAGGTCATCGGCTTCGCAGGATGATCTTCAGGCTCAGTTCGATTTCTTGATCGGAGTGCGGGACAAGCTGACCGAAGTTCACACTGCGATCAAACGCATCCGTGATATTCGAGAGCAGATTCAAGCTTTAGAAAAACGGATTGCCAAAGATTCGGCAAACAAGCCGCTTGTGAAAAGGGCCAAAGCATTGGTGAAGGCATTGACTGAAGTCGAGGAAAAACTTTACCAAACCAAAAACGAGAGCCCGCAAGATCCGCTAAACTATCCAATTCGGCTTAATAATCGACTCAGTTCGTTGGTGGGCGTCGTCAGCACTGGAGACAATCGTCCAACGAAACAAGCTGCGGATGTCCGTGACATGTTGCTGGCAGAAATCGACGAGTTGCTCGCGGCTCAGCAGAAAGTCGTGGACGACGAGCTGGACGGTTTTAACGAGGCGGTTCGAAAAGCCAAAATTCCGGCGATTTTCACTGATGAACCCTAGGATTTCGATGCCGGCTCGGGACTGATAGTGAAAAGCCAGATATTGGATGGCTTTCGATGCGGAAATCTTGCCGATCTGCAAAGCTGTCGCGCAAACTTCGGGCGTGAATCGAATTAGCTCCCGCAAAGCTGGGTTGAGGCAGAACTGCGTGCCAGGCTCGTGGCACGCTAATATCCGTTTCGATATCAAATGGCTTCAACACGGCGTTTGTTTTCGGCGTTGAAAGCGGGGTTTGATAAATCCAGTATTTTCTTCATCACCTATGATTTGGATTTGTCCCAAAATATTCAGGGCACTACAATGACGGCAAGCAGGTGAGGCATTGGACCAAGGTCACGAATCGACCACTTCATAGAGAGCAGTGATTCGTCCCCGCAAAGGGGTGGTTGCAAGCCTGCTTCAAACCAACACACTTCTAATTTTGGGGGATAGGGTGGAAATCAAAGTTACCGCCAGGCATGGCCAGTTAAGCGATGACATTCAAGAAACAATGAAGTCAAAAGTAGCGAAGCTGCCCAAGTTCTTTGACCGGACGACCGGAATTCAGGTACTTGCAGATTTAGAACACTCAGGAACACCAAAAGTTGAAATTATCGTATCGGCGGAAGAGACGAATGACTTTTTCGCATCCGATACAGGATCCAATGTGATTGTCGCATTGGACAGTGCGATCTCAAAGATCGAACAACAATTAAAGAAACATAAAGAAAAACTCACCAGTCACCGCGGACGGGATCACAAAATTCCAGAGGAATCAACAGAGTAAATTCTGGTCTCGCAGCGATGGCGAAAAAAATACAAGGAACCATTTATGAAGTTTTCTGATTTCGTAAAAACCGAGGCGATCAAAGCAGAGTTGACGGCGTCTGATAAGGAAGCGGTCATCCGTGAGTTGGTCACCAGTCTCGTAGAAACTGGCCAGCTTGGAGCCGACGACCAAGAGAGTATTGTCCAAGCAATTCTTAAGCGTGAAGAGTTGGGTAGCACGGGAATCGGTCGTGGAATCGCGGTCCCGCACACGAAACACCCTAGCGTTGACAAGCCAATCGGGACTGTTGGAATTAGTGCAACTGGCGTTGATTTTCAATCACTCGATGGTGAGCAAGTTCAGTTGTTTTTCATGTTGATCTCTCCTCCAGACCAACCAAATGATCATCTTCGAGCGTTGGAGAACATTTCCAAGCAGCTTCAAGATGAAACATTTTGTCGGTTCCTGAAGCAGTCTCGGACTTCGAAGGACGTTCAACAAATTCTCGAAGAAGCTGATAACAATCAGTTCGTTTCGTAGAACATTCGCAACACTTGATTCAACCAGTGGTTCAACTTTTAAATGTCTGATCTGTTTCGATCAACGACGGTTACGATTAGCAATCCGCAAGGCCTACACATGCGCCCTGCCTACTTGTTCGTCTCAACGGCGTCTAAATTCGAAAGCAAGATAGAAGTTGTCAAAGACGATATTCGAATCGATGGCAAAAGCGTGCTTGATGTCCTGACTCTTGGTGCAACACAAGGAACGAAAGTTTCAGTTGAAGCAACCGGAGCGGATGCACAAAACGCGATCGCGGCTTTGGAAGACTTGGTTAATTCCGGGTTCCCGGCCAACGTTGATTCAGCACCCGCGAGCGAACCGCCCGGAGTTTAGTACTGTCGACGGCGAGATTCGTGGTTCGATATCGTTGAACAAATTGAATCGAGTTTGCATTACCAGAAATGGCAGCAAGTTCGATGGCGCCACAGATACTTAAAACGCAATCCGTTTTTCGCGTATTCCGCGAACGATGGAATTGTCTGTTTACAGGTATTCAACCTGTGTATCTCGGTCCGCGCCAATCTTTCGCCGCCGCAAATCCTTTCGGTTGGCCATCCTCGAATTGCTTGGGTTCACTTTGCCCAAATTCAAGATTCATGGATGCGACTCAGCAAGCGAGCTTGCTGAAATCTGATCAGCTTCAGTCCGGTTTGAATAAGCAACTGCGAATCCATCCCGATTCTGACATTCAACTCAAATTCAATCCGCTTCGTGTTGCGAAATTGTTTCGAACGAAGCGGCAAAGCGTCATGCGGTTCAAAACTGAAGATCATGACAACAAGGGCTTCGGGCAAATTTTTGCCCGGTTTTACCGCCCCACAAAAGACAATCAAAACAGAACCCAGTCTCGTTTGCTGTTCGCAGTAGATGCAGGTCGTGGGCACGAAAGAATCAATCATGAAGAAAACAATGTTGATCAACGCATCGCAATCCGAAGAGAATCGGATTGCGATCGTAGAGAACAATCGACTTGAAGAGCTGTACGTCGAACGTCACTCTCAAGACAACTACGTCGGAAACGTTTATAAGGGCAAGGTCGTCAATCTTGAGCCGAGCATCCAAGCGGTGTTCGTCGATTTTGGCGTTGGTCGAAACGGCTTCCTCCACATCAGCGACGTCGAGCCCAAGTACTTTCGTCAGGGCGGCTATGATCCTGATGAGATGATGCGAAAGGAAAAAGAAGCCGCCGCCGCAGCCAATGCAAACGGTCGTGGCCGTTCGCGTCCACCAACCCATGGTGGCTTTCGTCCTCGCATCAAACCTCCAATCCAGGAGATCTTCAAGCGCGGAGATGAAATTCTTGTTCAGGTCATCAAAGAAGGGATCGGCAACAAAGGCCCTACCCTTTCGACTTATATCAGTATCCCAGGTCGCTATCTCGTCTTGATGCCGGCGCTTGGGAGAATCGGCGTCTCTCGAAAAATCGAAGACGAAGAAGAGCGGAAAAAACTGAAAGAGTATCTCTACGATCTCAAGCCGCCCAAAGGTCTCGGCTTCATTGTCCGAACTGCAGGCGCTGGCCGGTCGCGGAAAGAGCTTTCGCGCGATCTCGCCTATTTGCTCCGGTTGTGGAAGGCGATTGCCAAACGCGTTCAGACTATTCCGGGTCCAGTCGACATCTACGAAGAAAGCGACATGATCATTCGGACGATCCGCGACATTTTGACGTCGGATATCGATACGATCATGATCGACAGCGAAGACGCTTACGAGCGCGCCAAGGAATTTCTTAAGCTCGTGATGCCACGGCATTCGGACAAACTTCAATTGTATTCCGGGAAAGATCCTTTGTTTCACCAGTACAAGGTTGAGCAAGAGATCGCGAAAATCCATGCCCGCGAAGTCCCGCTTCCCGATGGCGGCTCGATCGTAATCGACCAAACCGAAGCCCTCGTCGCAATCGACGTGAATAGTGGAAGCTTCCGAACGGACGACTCGGCGGAAGAGTCGGCTTACCGATTGAACATGGCAGCGGCTAAAGAGATTTCTCGCCAGCTTCGTTTGCGAGATCTTGGTGGCGTGATTGTCAACGACTTTATCGACATGCGGCGTGACAAACATAGACGTGGCGTCGAGCGAGTTCTGCGCGACTCAATGAAACGTGATCGTGCCCGCACTAAAATTCTTCGCATCAGCCCGTTTGGTCTGGTCGAGATGACTCGGCAGCGAATCAAGCCTGGTCTCAAGCGAAGTATGTACCAGGAGTGCCCTTGCTGCAGCGGTCGCGGAAACGTGAAAACCGAAGAGTCGATGGCACTCGACGTTTTGCGAATGCTGATGTTGGCAACGGAACACAAAACAGTCGCCTCGATTAAGTTGAAGGTGAACGACAAGGTTGCCTCGTACTTGAACAATCAAAAACGTAAAGAGCTCGCCGAGCTAGAAGGCCGTGGGACGTTGGACATTCAGATTCTAGGTAGCGAAACTGTTTTTCCAGAGCACTTCGACCTCGAATGCCGGGATGCTGATGGCCGTGAATTGACTTTGCCAACAATGTCGATTTGATTGTGAGTGTTGTCGTCGTCAAAACAAAATATCCGTTTAGCAAGGTAGTTGAGCGCTAGAGTTTTACTTTCGGAAGTCGAAAATAGGAGCCAACCAATTATGCAGCCTGTGAAAACGAATTTGAGTCGAGTGACCGCGAACCGTAGAAATTTTATCAAATCGACGGCAGCGGCAACTGCGGTGATTGCAGTTCCGATGATTCTTCCCGCTCGTTTGCTGGGCAGCGTCGCCAATGATCGCGTTCGAGTCGGTTCCATTGGAACAAGTATCTATTCGAATCGATACACTGGAGATGGTGATCATCCTGGGCGTGGTGCGGTGGTTGGCCATCAGGCTGGCAAACTTGGTGACATGGTTGCTGTCGCTGATGTCAATCGACGCAACGCTGAGTTCTTTGCGAAACGATACAAAGACAATTGCAAGGTCTATAACGACTATCAAGCGCTTCTTGCCCGAGATGACATCGACGCGGTGACGATTGGCACACCAGATCACTGGCATGCCAAAATTGCCATTGATGCAATGCGGGCCGGAAAGCATGTTTATTGTGAGAAGCCGTTGTCGCTGACCATTCGCGAAGGACAGCAGGTTTGCAAGGTTGCAGACGAAACAGGCAAAGTTTTCCAAGTCGGAACGCAACAGCGCAGCGAGTTCAAGCAAATCTTTTTGAAGGCTGTCGCCATCGCACAAAGCGGCGCACTCGGTGATCAGCTTGACTGCTTAATCAGCGTGGGCACGGGTGAAAAAGGTGGTCCATTCGAAAACAAACCTACGCCCGATCACATCGACTGGGACCGTTGGTTAGGGCAATGTCCGAAAGTTCCTTATTGCCCGGAACGAGGCGACTACGATTTCCGTTGGTGGCTGGAGTACAGCGGAGGGCAAGTAACCGACTGGGGCGTTCACCACGGCGACATTGCGATGTGGGCGATGGGAATGTCTGATTCTGGGCCTACGTCGATTGAAGGCAAGGGAACTTATCCGAAAGTTGAGAATGGATTTAATGTGGCAATTGACTTCGATTGCAAATTTGAATTTGAGGGTGGTCATACCGCACGGTTGTACTCTGGTAAGAATGAGCTAATCATCGGCGGTAAAAAAGGTCGGATCCGAGTCAATCGTGGCGGCTTGACTGGCAAGCCCGCAGAGGAATTGGGCGTTGCCCACAAGATCGGAAAAGACGAATGGGGATCGGGCGATTCTCCCAAAGACGGTCCGCAAGGCGGCGAGGGTCCTCAGTGGCTACAAGACGCAATGGATAAATTGTGTCACGGCAAGAAACCCGGTAATCACATGGCGAACTTTTTCGAATGTATCGCCAAAGGTGGAAAGCCAATTAGCGATGTCTGGTCACACCATCGAAGCGTCAGCCTTTGTCATCTCGCGAACATTGCCATGCAGTTGGATCGCAAATTGACTTGGGATCCTAAAGAAGAGATTTTCAAAGACGACAAAGAGGCCAACGGAATGATCGCTCGAGAACAGCGTGAAGGCTACCAGATCGACGTCGACGTCACACCTGTTGCAGCGGGGTAAGAGGTGGTTGTTTTAAGTGGGTGACTCTTGCCGAGAGTTACCAAACTGGACGAGACGACTCATTCATTAATTGAATCGGTGAGGAAAATTGCGTTGTTCGAGGGCAAGGTAACTTCCGGCAGAAGTTAACCACGGCAGCAACGATTCGAATTGCTAGTTTTAAGCTAAAACCTCATCGCTTGCCTGATCACTTGATTCGTTCTTGAGCCACTTTTCGAATTCGTCGAAGGTTTCGAAAGCTTGCTCTTCCGGGATAAGGTTTGGAATGAGTTCAATTCGACGCAACATGTCCGCAGGCTGTGTTTGCAATCCACTGATGGCGACCTTCTTGCCTTCTTGTGAGAGCTTGTGAATCGAATCTTCTAAAGCGTAGAGTCCCGATTGGTCGATATACGGCACTCGTTCCATTCGAACGATCAGCGTCTCCGCTTGATCCGGAAGCTCATCAGCCATTGCCCGGAAACCGGAACTGAAACCGAAAAATAGCGGGCCATAAAGATGTTTGATGTACACCTTATTCGAATTTGATTTGGCGATTGCAGACTCGTCATCCCAAACTGGTTCAGGATCAAGTGACGTCAGGGTTGATTCTGTTTCCGCGAGATCGCTTGCTTGCTTCATGAACAGCACGCTTGCCAAAACGACACCCGCTGCAACGGCGTGGATTAGATTTCCGAACACCGTCCAAACCAGCACGACAAGCATGACAGCTGCATCGGCTTTGGGGACGTCGAGAAGATGTTTGAATCCCTTATAGTCAATGATCGCGACGCCCACAGATATCAATAGGCCAGCCAACACGCAAAGTGGAATATACGAAACAAGCGTTCCAAGTCCCAGCAATGCAACCAGTTGAAATAGTCCGTGAGTGATGCCTGATAGTCGAGTCTTCGCACCTGATTTGATCGCAACGACTGTTCCTTTGGTCGCACCGGCGCCGGGAATGCCGCCAAACAGAGCCGCGACTACATTGCCAATTCCCTGCCCGATCAATTCACGTTTACTATCATGACGGTCTTTGGTGATGTTGTCGGCGATCACGGAAGTCAGCAGCGAATCTATCGAACCCAGCAACGCCAGCGTCACGCCTGATTGAATGATGAATGCAAAGTGTTCGGGCGCGACGTTCATTAACGCGCCAATCTTGAGCGGTGGGAATCCTTTTGGGATGTCGCCGATCACAGGCACATCTAGCCCCAATGCGATCGCCGCGCCGGTGCCGACCAGTAATGCAACTAAGACCGAAGGCACTTTTTTCGTTATCAATGGAAACGTGTAGTTAACGACCAGCGTCAGGATGCCTAGCGCAATTGCCGCCCAATTGATGACGGCCAATGGCTCGCTGATGTGAGTGAAGACTTTCAAAGTCGACTTTGGTGAGGAACTTCCCATCAGTGGCCAAAGTTGCAAGAACACAATGATGAGCCCGACGCCGCTCATGAATCCAGAGACGACGGGATAAGGGAAGTAGCGAATGTATTTGCCGATCCCAAGTAGTCCCAACACAATCTGAAAAATGCCTCCTGCTAAAAAGCACATCAGGACAATGCCGAGTCCCTCTTCAATGCTTCCCGTGGCTTCGATGGCGAACAGAACGATCGCAGCCGAAACAACAGTCATTGGACCAGTCGGACCCGAAGCTTGGGTTGCGGTGCCACCAAACAAAGCCGCAAAAATCCCTACGCCGATTGCGCCGTAAAGTCCTGCCGCCGCGCCCAGCCCGGATTGAACGCCAAAAGCCAATGCCAATGGCAACGCGATAATTCCAGCGACGATTCCACCGCTGAGATCGCCTTTGAGATTTTTAAAGTCATAACCCATTTTTTGGTGACCAGACCTGAGATCAAGATTCGAATATTTCAAGCCAGTATCTATTAAAGACCCAATCGGTCATCTCAATTCGATCACTGGTTAACTTAAGAACTGTGCATTATGCCTATTCGGGTCGACTACTCAAGCGATGCCTATCAAGCAATGAGAACTTGAATCGGCTTTACCTACCTGCGAAGCACTGAAATTTGATTCGCATTTCGTCAGTTCGATTTCAATCTCAATCAAGTCAAACGTTTTGTTGACAAAGACTTTCCATTCTGTTGTTGATCGACTGGTACGAAACGTTTTCTCAGTAACACAGCTAATCATGGTGAGAGTGCGGAGAGCGCACGAAAAAAGCGTGGTCCAAGTGAACCACGCTTGATGTAATTGTTTAACCTTTTTCGATCTAGAAGATTTCTAACATCGTGAAGAGTTGGTCAATTTTATTCATCTTGTTGACCATGCGAAGTTTCTCAGCCGACGAAGTGTCTGGCTCAAAGTAAAGTCGCCAAGATGTTGCCCAGTCAGCACCAGGGTTTAGCTTCGCAAAGTCTTGAGCGAATTGTGCGGACTTCAGGAACCACCACTGGTTGTCACCCGAAATGTCGTAGAACTGAATGGCGTCAGGTCGTTCTTGAATCCAGCCACTCAATTGCTTGAACTGTTCCCAATATGAAGTCTGCGTTGGCAAGACGTTAGGTACGGCTTCAGGGCCGGCCCAAGTGTAAGCCATGACTCGTGGGATTTCGGCGATGTAAAAATCGTTGGTCGCTGTGTTGAATTCATCCCAGTTACCGAACGTGAGACGACGCTCAAGGATGGTTTGAGTTTCCAAGTCACCCGTGACTGGATTTCTGACTTGCGTGTCGACTGGCACAAGTGCATTCGACGCAATCTCTTCAAGGGAAGGAATTGTGAACTGCTTGACGAAGATCAATGGCTGAGTCGTCGAAGTCCCTTTCAACAGCCGTGTGTTCTGTGTTCGCTCGTGAAGCTGTCGGATGCCGTCGTCAATGACTTCGACTTCTCGGTTGGTCCAGCCATTGTTGTCATCGCGGAATTCGATGCGAGCGTCTTCGGCTTCGTTGCCGAGAACCAAGTCACCATCCACGAACAGCTGACGATCTTTGCCTTCGCCGCCGATGATTGTATCAACCGCTGGTCCAACGCCACCGAACAATCCGTCATTGCCTTCATGGCCAACAAGTGTGTCGCTACCGTCTTCGCCATAAAGCCGATCGTTACCAGCTCCAGCGAACAAGCGATCATTGCCGTCACCGCCGTGAAGCTCGTCATCTCCGTCGCCAGAGTTGATTAAGTCATCACCACTGTTGCCAGAAATGTCATCGTCGCCTTGCTGGCCAAACAGTTGATCGTTTCCATCACCACCAGTGATTGTATCTATGCCCGCTCCGCCGAATGCGATGTCATTACCAAGCTGGCCAGCCATGGTGTCATCACCCTCGCCGCCAACCATCGTGTCGTCTCCGAGGCCGCTGAAGAACTCATCATTGCCAGCGCCGCCGTACATCAAATCATTGCCGGCGCCACCCACGAGAAAGTCATTGCCATCGTTTCCGAACAGCCTGTCATCTTGTTCGCTGCCGTCCATGTAGTCGTCGCCACCTTCGCCGAGCATGTGGTCATTGCCAAGCCCGCCGATCATGATGTCGTCGCCAGCGCGGCCAAACATGAGATCGTTGCCTTCATCGCCAGCAAGTCGATCGTCCCCGCTTCCACCCAAGACGATATCATCGCCTTCGGCTCCCGAGATGTCGTCATTGTCTTCGTTACCATCAAGGTAATCACTTCCTAGATGGCCGCGAATAATGTCGTTGCCCTCTTGGCCTTGGATGCGATCGTCGCCGTCGTTTCCGTTAAGGATATCAGCGCCCGCACCACCAAAAATTCGATCGTTACCAGCTTGGCCGTGGATTGTATCAATACCGTCACCACCGATGATTGTGTCATCACCATCGCCACCTTCCATGATGTCGACACCGCTGTGGCCGATCATAAAGTCGTTACCGGCTCCACCAAACACCATGTCGTTGTCTTCGTTGCCGTAGACTTCATCATCGCCGTCGCCACCGCTAACGACATCAACGCCTGAGTTACCCCAAACGCGATCGTTTCCGCCTTCGCCTTCGATATTGTCATCACCAGCTTGGCCAAACAACGCGTCGTCACCTTCGCCACCTTTGATGTCGTCATCGCCATCAAATCCGTAAACTGTATCGTTGCCTTCGCCACCACGAATAATGTCGTCGCCTTGGGCACCAAACAGAATATCGTTTCCGGCATCGCCATTGAGTTGATCGTTACCTGTTTCTCCATAAACAAAGTCGGATCCACCCTCGCCATTGACGATGTCATCGCCCGCGTTGCCGTGAAGTCCGTCATCGCCATCGCCACCGTTAATTGTATCGTTGCCGTCGCCGCCATTGATTCGGTCAACGCCGCTTCCGCCTGAAAGCGTATCGTTTCCTCCTTCACCAAACACATTCACCGGAATGGAGGTTGTGTTCGTGAAGATGTCATCGCCATCGCCAGCGCGAAAAATGATCTGGGTGACGTCCGAAAACTGAAGAACTTCAGGCGCGACGTTTGTCAGCGACACAGTTACTTCTGTGGCAGAAGACATCACTACCGAAGCCGTATCAGCGGTTGGATCACCCGTCATGGTGACAATGCCGTTGCCTGGATTGAAGGCGATACTGGCCAGAAGATTCCGATCCTCAAGATCCTGGTACTTAAGACCTGCCGCGCGGGTTGAATTGCGGGCAACTCGGTTAGTTGAAGATAGGAGGTTGGAGATGTTTGCTACGAATCGAAGCATTGTGGTGATCCCGGGCGAAAAAGGCTCTTTGGAAAGCTTGGAGAGGTAATATTTTCCTACTATTCCGTTTTAGTTAGAGGTCCCTATTCTTGCAAACGTAACCGTCAAAAACGGTGATATTTACGGCAATAGAGACCGCTAAAAGGCTGGTAGTACCGATTGTGCTCCGTTTTGAAAAACAGAGCTGACTGTTCCTGAAATGGGAAAGCCAACAATGAGATGGGGCTTTGACGCAATCAAAACCCTACTCGTTCCACATAAACCAAGGTTTGAGTTTGACTTACCTATCTTATTGTTGGTTCCAGCTAGCGGCTGGAAAATTGGAATAATCAGCAAACTTTGCCAAATCCCTACTGCCGATCTGCCGATTCCAAAAAGGTATGAATTCCAATGCGCACAATTTGTTGCGCAGCGGAATCACTCAATCTGCACTCATTAATCGTTTAAGTGCAGCGCATTCCTAATGAGGTGGTCATGGAAGATCGCATAATTCGTCCGTCAGTATTTGGTGCCTGTAACCCGCTTCGAACCTTGATGTTCGGGATGGCGATACTTGTCGGATTAAGCTTCACCAATGCGTCGATCGGTGATGAACCACAATGGATCTGGTCACCAAAGCAAACCACCGTCAATGGCGGCGCTTCTCATGGCGATTGCTATTTTCGCAAAAAGTTCACACTGATTCGACCAATGAAAGCCGAATTGGAAATTGCCGCAGGCGATGAATACGAAGTCTACATCAACGGCAGGATGGCAACGCGAGGCCAATCGTTTGGTTCACAAACCAAGATCGATGTTTCCTCTTTCATGCAGCCAGGTGTCAACTTGATTGCTGCAAAAGTCCGTCACCATGATGGGAGTCAAGTCGGATTGGCAATGAAGTGCCGTGTCCAAGAGAATGGCGAATCTCGTTGGCGAAGTCTGTTGACCGATGGAAACTGGAAAACGCGAGTTACGCCGGCGGAGGCTTGGAAGAGCGCAAGCTACAACGACATGGGCTGGCTTCGCGCCAAAACATTGCAACCGATCGGCGAACAACATGTGGTTGCTGAATCTTCGCCAACGAAAATTGCGCGAAAGCAACTTGCTCAAACCGAACCAGGTGTTTCACTTTCCCAAGACAAGCTAACGCAAGTCGTTGAAACGACTACCGACAGAGCAGAATCGGCGCCGCCCGTTCCCGTTGCAGCGGAAACTTCGATGCAAACTAAAAGCAAGGTGCCGGCAGTTCAGGCGTCAGCAAAAGTCAAATCTAAACTCGAAACGAAAATTGCTAAGGCATCCAAGGCAACCAACGTTGACTCGAATCCGGTTGAGAAATCGACTGCAGCGAAGACAGAGAAAACGAACCGTTTTGAAATTGATTCTGAATTCACGGTTACCAAAGTTCTTGCGGGCAGCGAAACTGGTTCGCTTGTCGCCATGGAATTCAATGAATTCGGCAAGATCCTTTTGTCGCGAGAAGGCGGTCCACTTTTGATCGCTGATCCAACCAAACAATTGACTGATCCTGATCGAGTTCGAGTTTATTGCGATCAGGTCAACACTTGCCAAGGCATTCTTCCGCTCAACGGAGATGTCTACGTTACTGGTAGCGGTCCTCAAGGGATGGGGCTTTATAAGCTCTCCGATACCAATCGTGATGGAATGTTGGAAGTAAAGTCAAAGCTTGCTGGGTTTGCCGGAAATTTGGGCGAGCATGGACCACACGGTTTGCAACTTGGACCCGATGGAATGCTGTATGTCATTATTGGAAATGGCAGCCAACTCGAATCAGAAGGCGACGCAACGAGCCCATTCCGACACTTCTACGAAGGCGACTTGATCCCTCGATTTGAAGATCCAGGTGGTCACGCCAAAGGAGTTAAGGCTCCAGGCGGAACCGTCGTGCGAATTTCACTTGACGGTAAAAAGAAAGAGATCGTTGCGGGCGGCATTCGAAACGCCTACGACCTTGTGTTCAATCATCAAGGCGAGATGTTCATTCATGACAGTGATATGGAATCGGACATCGGTACGACTTGGTACCGACCGACGATGGTGTTCCACGTTCCAGCGGGTGCAGAACTCGGATGGCGAAGTGGCTGGGCGAAATTCCCTCAATACTTCGTCGATCAAACACCAGCAGTTTGCGAAACGGGTCGAGGTTCGCCTTCAGGTGCAGTCCTTTATCAGCATCTTCAATTTCCAGTTCGTTACCAAGACACAATGTTCTTTGCTGATTGGTCGGAAGGTCGAATTCTTTCGGTTCGAGCCAACGCAGATGGTGCTGGCTACACAGGCAAGCCTGAGACATTCCTTAAGGGTAGACCTCTCAATGTAGTTGATCTTGCCGTCGGCGAAGATGGCGGATTGTATTTTTGCACTGGCGGTCGCGGCACCGAAGGCGGTGTCTATCGTGTGACTTGGAATGGCGAAGTGCCAGATAAGATTCTCGAATTCGAATCGGATCTTGCCAAAGTCATTCGGCATCCACAACCAACTTCGGCTTGGGCTCGTCAGAACATTGCTCAACTACGAATCGCAATGGGTGACAATTGGAATGTTGCCATTGAAGGCGTCGCGAGTGAAAAGCGAAACACTGTCAAATTTCGAACCCGAGCGATGCAATTGATGGTTCTCTATGGACCTACCCCATCAGCCGAGTTGATGGAGACGCTTAGCAACGATCAGAGTTCTGAAATTCGCGCCCAAGCCGCTCGACTTTGTGGTCTTACCAAAGACGGAAACACCAGCGTTTTGGAAAAACTAGTCAAGGATTCATCGCCAATGGTTCGGCGGATGGCTTGTGAGTCGTATATGCGATTGGGCGTTGAGCCTGAGCTCGCGGCTCTCTTGCCGATGCTTAATTCGCTTGACCGAATCGAAGCGTTGAGTGCTCGACGTTTGATTGAGCGAATCCCAGCGAATCAATGGGAAGACGAGATTTTCACAACCGAAAACAAACGCCTCTTCATTCAAGGCTCAGTCGCGTTGATGACTGCCGATCCAAATTTGGAGCGAGCCTATAAGGTTCTCGCTCGATCAAGCAAACTAATGGAAGGTTTTGTAAATGATTACGACTTTGTTGATATGCTGCGTGCGATGGAGTTGGCTTTGGTTCGCGGGAAAGTAGAACCCGAAAAAGTTCCTGGCTTGGTTGTTCGAATCGGCAATGAGTTTCCATCTGGTAGCTCAACCATCAATCGAGAACTCATTAGGATCTTGGCTTTCTTGAACGCAGGTGATCTCAACGGTCGCGTTGAAGAATATCTTCAAGACCCTGATGTCAGCACCGAAGACAAGGTCCACTTGGGCATGCACATGCAAGTGATCGGCAATGACTTAACACCAGAAGCACGAATCGCGATCATCGACGCTTTGGAAAAAGCCCAAGACGTTGAAGGAGCTGGCGGAAGCTATGCTCAGTATCTTCGTCAGGCAGTTCAGGATGTTTCCAAGTCGATAACGACTGAACAGGTCAACACAGTTTTGCAGAATGGTCACGAATGGCCCAACGCTGTTGTCGCCGCATTCTACAAGTTACCAATGGAGCTCGATCAGGAAACGGTTCAAACCGTGATCGAGATGGATCAACGGATTAAACAGTCGGGCAAGACTGATCAAGCATCAAACCAAATGCGTTTGGGCGTGATCGCCGTCTTGGCTCGCAGTGGCGACGAAACGTCGATGGAATATCTTCGGGAGCTTTGGCAATCTGAAGAGGACCGTCGAAATGATGTCGTGATTGGTCTTTCTCAACAACCAGCAGATGAGAACTGGGCCTACCTTGTTAGCAGCTTGCCTGTTCTTGACGACCTGACAGGAACTGAGGTCGTTCAGAAATTGACCGCAGTCACTCGCCGGCCTCGTGATGCTCGACATTTCCGTGAGCTGATTTCGGTGGGATATCGAATGCAAGGTCAGGATCGAAATGCTACGGTTCAATTGCTGCAGCATTGGTCAGGCGAAACATTGGATGTTGACGGCAACTGGCAAGTGAAGCTTGATGCTTGGCGAAACTGGTTCCATCAGAAGTGGCCAGAAGAAGAAAAAATCGCCAGCGTAGTTGTTGCGAAGCAAGTTGGAAAACATTCAGTAAGCCAATTGTTGTCGACGCTTGAAACAATGGGTCCTGGAAACGCATTGATGGGACACGCAACATTTGAGAAAGCGAAGTGTGCAACGTGTCACCAGTTCAATGGTGCGGGACAATCCGTCGGACCAGATCTAACAACCCTTGCTCAGCGATTCTCAACACGCGAAGCGATTGAAGCGACCATTGAGCCTTCGAAAGTGATTCCTGCACGATACGCATCGAAAAAGATTCTCACAGTGGACGGGCTTCAGTTTAGCGGAATGGCTGTCGAGCAAGCCGACGGTTCGTACTTTGTTCTTCAAAGCGACGGCAAGCGAATTCGGATTGCGGCGGATGATATCGAAGAAATCAATCCCAGTGAAACGTCAGCCATGCCAGAAGGTTTGCTAGATGACTTGACGCCATCAGAAATTAACAACTTGTTTGCTTACATGATGCAAGCCAAACAAGCGACTGCTGCGACTGACAAGAACGCGCCAACGGTTTCAAAGACTGAGTTTACAACCAAACGTTAGTTGAAAATTCAAAGACAAAGGTTCGATATCAATTCCATTGGTTTCGATAACGACCGAAGTTAACCACGCGGTGGGCAAAGTGCCCGGGGGACCGCGTGGTTTTTTCGTGCGCGCTCGTTCCATGTGGTTCAAATAGTGTTTCCGACGCTCAGGCTACTCTCATGCTAAACCAATAGCCCTCAAACGGAACTTTCGGATTCTTGTGAGCCGTGACGCGTAAGCGGCCGGGCGTTCTTTACCAGTACATTGCGTTCGGTTTGCACTTCGGTGTCGACGTCGCGCTATCGAAAGGTCTTTTTGATTGGCTTAAACTTAATCCAACTCAGTTAGACACAACGTTTTCCGTTAACCAAAAATGTTCCCGTTAACCAAAACGTTTCCGTGATCCAAACCGCTCTCTGTGAACTCAACCCAAAATAGAAACGATGTCCGAACAACTCGACGAACAAAATTCAGACCAATCAACAACCGTCAACGACTTGAGGCAAATGGTTTTTGATTTCGTTGAAGAGCGTGACTGGAAGCAATTTCACTCGCCCAAAAACTTGAGCATGGCTTTGGCAATCGAAGCAGGCGAGTTGATGGAGCACTTCCAATGGATCACCACAGACGCGTCGCGGCAGCTCGACGACCAAGCGAAATTTGATGTCGGCGAAGAACTGGCCGACGTACTTTGTTACGCATTCGCAATTGCCAACGAACTGGACATCGATGTCGCTTCGACGATGCAAAACAAGATGATCAAAAATCGAAGCAAGTATCCAGTGCAGGATTACCGCGGAAGATTCGGCAAAGACGATCCCAATCCCGTCAGTGATTCATAGTCAACCATCGAATTATTGCGTGTACTTTTTGAGCAATTCTTCGCTGACACCCTTTTCAATAAAGCGTTTCACGACTGCCTCGACTCGCACTTTGATTGGCTCTCTTTGTTTTGCGCCTCGCCCCAAACCTCGATAGACCGAATCAATCGCATCCAGACCAGTGGTTACAATCGAGGGTTCCTTTGCGAGCAAATCGACGTTTGATTCGAGGGCTGCGATCGCGTTGTTTGCTGCGGTGATCGCCTTGTCACTGTCATGCCGGAGAATACAGCTTGCGACGATGCGATCCATATTCAACGACGAATAGATTACCTACTGTTTGTCGGGCCCTTCGTAGTTGTTCGCGCGCGTTGAGATCGTTTCGTAGTGTTTCCAGCCGCTCTTCGCACGTGGATGTGAAAGGTTTTGTGAGAAATTTACAAAGGTCTTGCCTCGCAACATGCACAGTGCTCGAATTCGATCGTCTTCGTCAATGTTCGTATCTTCGAATTCTTGGCACATTGACTCGACTAAATCGGCACTTTGGTTCCAAAGGTTCTTTTCCGCGATGAACATCGATTGTTGTCGGACAGTCATCGCAAGCGTTGCAACTGACTTGCTATCAAACATGTAGTCTCTCGCCGCATCAATTGTTGGTTGTAACCATTCAATCGCAGCATCCCAATCTTGTTCATCCATCGCAACGTCGCTACAACCAAGTCGAATATTTGCATTGATGACTCGCTTTTTCCCGTCGCTCAATTTCTCTGCGGACTCAACTGCAGATATTGCCGTTTCAATCGCTTGCTTCAACTCGGCTCGTGAGTCCTCCTTTCGACTATAAACTTTCAGCAACAGATTCGTACAGTTTGCGTACCATACAGCAGATTCGTCATTGGACAAGAAACGCTCGGGGTCATTTAAGACCTTGTTCAGGATGGTTAGCGTAGGGCGATTGATAGGTTGAGATAACCTCTCGCCATTTGAATCTGAATGCAGACTTTCCCATGATCGAATACGCGCGACCTGATAGAAGAGCCTCGCGATGGTTTGAGGCGGAGCATTTTTCGCTTCTGCACGGCGAATGAGACTCAAACCGTCTGAAAAACCTTGTTTTGGATCTTCCAAATAGTCGCGCCACTCAAATGCATACTCGTCTTTTGACAGCGTCTTTGGATCTTGAGCATGCAGGTTGGAAGTGAAGCTTGGTCCAACAAGTGTCGCAACAAATAGAACAAGTGAAAAGCAAGTCGATCTGAAACGTGAGGTCATTTTCCTCAACTCCAAGAGTTAGCGGATCAAACTTCCGCTTCGGTTTTGAAAATGGTTTCGTCCAGTTCGCCTTCCCATTTTGCAACCGTGCAAGCCACTGCGATATCGCCCGATACATTGGTGACGGTCCGCATCATGTCGAGCAAACGATCGAAAGGAAAGATGAATGCGATGACGAGTAAAGACTGTTCCGGGCTTACACCGACGACATCGAGAACGGTTGCAGCCAGTAAAAGTCCAGCCGAAGGAATTCCAGCGGCTCCAATCGAAACCAGCGTCGCCGTCATCGCGACCATCACGTACTGCGTCAGTGTCAGGTCGAATCCTGCGGCTTGAGCGGCGAACAGAGCGACCAGTCCCAAATAAATCGCTGTCCCGTCCATGTTGATTGTAGCGCCCAATGGCAGCACCGAACCAGCAACCGATTTGTCGACTCCGAGATTCTTTTCGGCACAAGAAATTGAAACAGGTAACGTCGCGCTCGATGATGCCGTCGAGAAAGCTACGCCTTGCGCGTCTGCGATTCCACGAAAAAACTGTGTAACGGGCAGTCGCAGAATTCCTTTGATGATGAGAAATCCATAAACGAAAATGATTTGGAGAATGCACGCCAAATAAAGCGAAATTGCCAACCAAAACAAATTCGTCAAAACTTCAATGCCTTTGGTCGCCATCACCCAAGCCATCAATGCCGCCACGCCATAGGGCGCCAGCTCCATAATTAGCATCGTGATTTTCATGACGACGTCGGCAGCGGCGTCAAAGAAAATTTTGATCGGTTCAGCTTTTTTACCAACAAATAAGATGCCAACACCGATCATGATCGAAAAGAAAATGGTCGGCAAGACATCGCCATTCGCCAAAGCAGAAATCGGATTGGTAGGAATGATCTCAAGTAGACGCTGAACGAAACCACCCGCCTCCTCAGCGGCGTCCATCTTGCTCGAAACGGCGGCGACATCAGCGTCAGTCGCAGTTCCGTATTCAACCCCAACACCCGGTCTGATGATCGTTCCCATCACTAAACCCAGCGTTACGGCAAACAACGTGGTTAGTAAATAGAGCGAAATGGTTCGCAGGCCGAGCGATCCCAGTTTCTTCGGATCACCCATGGCGGTCACTCCGGCGACCAGCGTGGTTGCAATCAGAGGCACGATCAACATTTTGATTAGGCGAACAAATATGTCGCCGAATGGCTTGAACCAAGTATCTCCAAATATCGTGGCTCGCTCGGTTCCAGAAATCCTCGGCTTTATTTTCGCTTTCGCCGAGGCTAACTGCTCGTCGGTAACGTCTGGTGTTCCGACCAAAGCGTCGTAATCGGCTTGCGCGGCATCGACGATTTCTTGAGCTCGAGCACCTTCTGGCATGCCGTATCGGACGGCAAGACCAACCGCCAAGCCTAGAAAAAGCCCAACCAAAACTCGCTTCCATAACGTGATTGATTGCCAAGCTTTAAACATGTTTTCTCGTTACCAGATCGGGAAGCAGTTAAATGAAACACTATTTCGATGAAACATCATTTCGATTTCGATTGCCGATATCTTAACCTCAAAATAGACGCCAAGCGACCGAAGCATGATGCGACTTTTTTGAAATTGCGCCTGTCGAAATTTTTTTCGACGAAGTCAAACTTAAAAATGCAACTAGCGAATCATTAACATTGATTCCATTAATCTTGAACCCCGTCCGGTTTTCGTTTTGACAAAAAAAAGAAATTTTGAATCTGGCTTGGGGGGATTTACGTTTTCCGAAAGCGGCACAACGACTTTGGTTTGTGAATCGTAAATGCGAATGCCCAGTTCAGGTCGACCGAGTACGACTTGGGTAACTTCGCCGTAAAACGGAGCGAATCGATTAAGTCGCAACAGTTCGGTTACTGCGAACTCATTATTCATCTTGCCCAATGATTTTTTGTCGTTAATCGAAAGTCCCGTGAAACGCTTTCGCAAAGTGTCTGCTAGGTTCTTTTGAAGCGAAATGATCTTTTGCTCTTCTGCCAGAGTTGAGCCTGACAAACGCCGCGATTCGGCTTCGATCTCCATATACCGTTTCGCAAAAGATTGAAAGTCTTGATATTGCTCAAGAGTTTTGGGAATCCAGTCGAATTCAGAACACGAAATCGTCAAGCGGTTAAGATCGACGACTTTTTCTCGAAACGGATTGCTTTCCGCCACCGAAACAATTTCACCGCTTCTTCCAGTTCCAAGATCACTGAGAGGTTTGGTTTCACCATCTGATTCACTGATCAAGGTAACGGCACGATCGACTGGAACAAAATAGGAAATGTGTTTTCCAGCTTTGTCTTCATAAAAGGAATTGATCGCGACCAATTCGTTATCTGAATCGAAAAGTGGTGTTCCTGGCGCAGGTGGGACCGCGCTGTTGGCTTTCAACCAGATAAGTTCGTTTCCATTAATCTCGCGGCTCTTGATTTTGTCTTGGCTGATTTTATCAAGCTGGTCGATCGTTCCGCGAAAAGAGATTTGAGATTCGCTGCAGCCGTGGAGATTGTGCTCGCCGGGTGGGCCGCATTGAAGTAAGTACTGCCGCTCAACAACTTTATTTCGTCGAGCCAACTCAAGAAAAGTAAAGGCGATCACGAAGCGTCGATTGATTGCCAGAATGGCCAAGTCTTTTTCCTTGTCAACTTCGATATACCCACGTACCAAATCCTCGAGCAAGTCAGCATCAGTCAATTGGTGAACGGATCCAACGCTGGATCGAACTTCGATTTTTGAAGCGCCTTTGATCGAGCTGTAACTGGTCAAGATCCAACCTCTTGAATCGACGATCGTCCCAACCGCTTCATGCGAACCGAGTCCATCGTAAACCGTCAGGCTGACAAGGTGTGGGTGAACTGCGGTCCAGCAATCACGTGCTTGGCTGCGCGTCCAGCCGTCAAATTTCTGTGGCGGGATGACGTCTGGAACAACCCAAGGCACCGGCGTTTTGTCTTCAACCGTGTCGAGATTTTTTTTTGAATCAACTGATTGTTTGGAAATGTGATCAGCGAAACCAAAGCCATCATTTTTCTGAACGGTTTCGCCAGAGTTCGTGGTTTCTTCTTTCGCTAGTTCGTTCTTCTTGAGTTGCTTGAGCAGCATCCCAATCATCACGCCGATAACTCCCGCGAGAACAGCAGAAGAAAGAAGAGTGATCAGCAGGCGTTTACGCTTGCGCCGCTTTCGTTCAAGCTTGTGAAATGCAGAAATCGTATCCGAATAATCAGAGTTCGCTTTAGCGGGAGTCGGTTCTGAAAAAGTCTCTGTCGCATCGGGAACCGATAAATGTTTTGAATACGCCAGTTCACCAGCGAGAGCGTTGGTTGATCCGGATTCAAGCTCTTCCGGCTCAAGCTCTACTTCAAAAGTGTGATCGAACGACCGTTCACAAGCCGGGCATTCAATTGCATGGCCAAGCGGAACGTCTGGCGTTGTGAACCGTTGCTCACAAACAGGGCATTCGATATGTAAGTCCATCGGCACAGCTTTCGTAAGTTGATACTTGCATCTTACGTGATGACGCAGCTTCAACCAAGAGAATGCTTCGTTCGAATGGCTAGAGAGTTTCACCTCGATCTCTAATTCGTGAAAGTTACATCTCGCACTCGCAGAGCCAAAAGGTTATTCGACAATGAGCGGAAGCCTCTCAGGATATCCAGCAAAAACAAGCCACTCGATTGGCTGGCCCGAGGCTAGCGCCTACGGCTCACAAGTTTTGGCAAAGGCACTAAGAACCTATCCCAAAACCAAGTGTTTATTTGACAGTGAGCCGAAGGCGCTAGCCTCGGGCCGGAATAGCAAGGAAAACATGCCACTCGTTGGGCTGCCCGAGGCTAGCGCCAACGGCTCACAAGTTTTGGGATAGGCTCTAAGCTTTAGACGCCTGAATTATTGGATGCCGGAAAATTCCAAACCAAAAAAATGCGTAATCCAAGAGCTGATCTAAGCCTTTTTTGTAACCCTTGGCTTTTTACGATTTGGATAGCAGGCCTGACACAATTCGCACTTAGTTCCATCGCAACCACGGGCCGAACAATGTTCTCGACCGTAGTAGATGATTTGTAAGTGTAAGTCATTCCACGACTCGATTGGAAAAACTTTCTTCAAGTCGGCTTCTGTTTGTTTAACGTTTTTGCCGTTGGTTAAGCCCCATCGCTGGGCCAATCGATGAATGTGCGTGTCAACGGGAAACGCCGGCACGCCAAAGGCTTGAGCCATTACGACGCTTGCGGTTTTATGGCCGACACCCGGTAAGCTCTCGAGAGCCTCGAAGTCTTGAGGGACTTTGTTGTCGTATTGTTCCACCAAAATTTTCGAAAGCTCTGAGATGGCTTTTGATTTTCTCGGCGACAATCCACAAGGGCGAATGATCTCAAGGATTTTCTCAACCGGAACCTTCGCCATTGTCTTCGGCGTCTTCCCAAGCCTGAAAAGCGCTGGAGTCACTTTGTTCACTCGCTCGTCTGTGCACTGCGCGCTGAGCAGAACGGCGATCAACAGGGTGAATGAATTGTGGTGGTCCAGCGGAATTGGAGGATTGGGGTAAAGCTCTTCAAGTCGATTGAGAATCAACTCCGCCCGTTCAGACTTTTTCATTGAGACGAGTCTTTGTCATCTTTCTTGTCATCACTTTTCTCTTCTGATTTTTCTTCTGATTCCGCCTCTTCCTTGCCATCGGCTTTTTGGGAATCAGATTCTTCAGCTTCAGACTCTTTCTCAGGTTCAGCTTCTTTTTTCGGAGCCGGGGCTTCGTCTGATGCTTCTTCTTTTTTGGGCTCTTCCTTTTTGTCGTCGTCCCCTGATTCTTCGGCTTTCATCTTTTGGGATTCTTCAGGTGCAGAGAGTTCAGGAGAAGCATCCTTCTTTTCTTCTTCGTCCTTCGCCTCTTTTTTGGGTTCTACTTTTTCTTCAGGCTCTTCTTCGCCTCCAATTTTTTTCGGGCGGTATTTATGGTCGCGTTTTCGAAGAACTTCAGCGCTAATAATTTTGTCCTTAGTGACGTTTGGAATTGGTTCATCACGACCCGTTCCTGATTTGTTCTGACCGATGTGGGTACGCGCGAGCATTTCCAACACGTCAAAGCCTTCGATTACTCGGCCAAAACATGTGTGGCGTCCGTCAAGAAAACCTGTACGCTCAAACGTCAAAAAGAATTGCGAGCCGCCCGTGTCTTTTCCGCGATGAGCCATGCTCAGCGAGCCTGAAAAGTGCATTCGCTTGTCAGGTGTGTAGCATTCACAAGCAATCTCGTAGCCCGGTCCCTCGCCTCCAACTTCTTTGTCGCCTTCCAATTTGAAGCCGCCCGTTTGAGCCATGAATTCTTCAATTACGCGGTGGAAAAGAATGTCGCTGTAAAATCCGTCCTCTACGAGTGAAACAAAGTTCGCGACCGAATTGGGGGCTTCATTCTCAAAAAGTTCGACAACGATGTCGCCTTTGGTGGTGGTGAACTTCACGCGAGGTAGGTCGTTTTTCATCGCTTCGGCATGGCGGATAAGCAACTCATCGAACAATTCCCGAGACGGAATTGCCAAACGATCTGAACGCGAGGCGATGGTGAAATACTCAGGATTTACTCCATTGGCGATGAGGGTGTCTCCAATGGCGAGTACTTTGGCATCGCGATTTTGTTGTGCATCGTTAAGCATGATGCCCATTAAGGTACGCACGATCTCTTGATTTTCCGGTTCAGCCTTGAGTCCAGCCAAGGCAGTTTTTTCGATGTCTTTAATGACTTCATTGGCTTCGTCGACGAGAGATTTAAACTCTGCTTGTGCGGCTTTGATATCGCCTTCGCCAGATTTGATGACTCCTTCTTTGGCGACCAGTTTTGTATCAATCTCTTTCCACTTTTTTTGAAGCTCTGCAAGCGATGCTTCTGAGTCTTGGCGTGGAGACATTGCGTTTAACGATCCACTCATCGTGACCAGCAATGCAAACAAAAAAGTAGAGATAATTCGAGTCATGTCCGTACTTGAGTTGAATTTGTGATTGTTCATGTAGTTCCGAAAAACTGATCTTTCAGCATCGTGGAACCAACTCCAATCAACAGATTCAAAAGTCGATTGGAGTGCACCGAATCTTGGTGCGTGATTAAGGGAATCAGTATACGGGAAAAAATTCAAATTCAAATCGGTCGTCAACTGCGCTGTCCGTTGCTTTTGGCGGAGCCGAAGACATTTGGGCGATTGGCGAAACTTTCGAAAAGTTTCACAAAACCAATTGATTTGCGACTTCGCCAATTCAAACTGTCTGACTTGGCATTTCGAGCGTTTAAGGCGTTCGGCAAAAGGAAAGAATGGCCAGATTCGAACAAGGAAGCGATTAAACCAACTATTGAGAAAGCACCCATGTCGCCCAAGTTCCATCTTGTCACTTCGAGCATCAAGTCACGCCCAAGTTTTCTAGTCGCGACTTTTGTCCTGCCAAACCTGTTCCTGCTTTTTTTGGCAAGCGCAACCAATGCACAAGTCATCTATGAAAATGATTTCGATCATCGGGTAGCTGGACTCTATGCAGAGTCAGACTTGGATGCCGATTGGAATTCACCAGACTTTACCAACGGAGTTACCGAAGGTCGCGTGTCGATCGTCGAAGGCGAAGAAGCGTTTGGCGGAACCGGTAGCTCGCTCGCGGTTTCGTATCCGGCCGGCCAGCATGGCGCCAGTGAAACTGGTGCTCAATGGCCGTTTGAGTTTGATGCGGAATTTGAAGAGGTTACTTTAAGCTATCGATAAAAGTTCAAGAAGGTATACAATTTTTTGGGTGCGGCAAAAATACCAGGTTTGCAGGGTGGACCGCTACCGACTGGAAACGCACCAGCCGATGGGTTTAATGGTTGGACGGGGCGCTTGATGTGGCGTACCGATTTCGAAGGTGTCGCTGGTAGTCCTGTTCAGTCTTTGACCAACGGAATCTCTTACGCGAAGTATACCGATTCGGGATTCAACGAAGATGGTCGAGACGAGGACAACGAATATTGGAACGACTCCAACGGAGAGCGAACGACATTGGTTGCAGGCCAGTGGTATCAAATCATTCAGCGAATCAAGATGAACGATCCTGAGTTGGATAACGGCATTTTGCAAATCTGGATTGACGGCAATCTCGTCCTCGATCAACAGGACATTCGGTTTCGATTGACTGATCAAATAGCAATCGACCAAATGTATTTCAGTACATTCTTTGGTGGTAATGAAGATTGGGCGACCTCCAAAGATGAAGTGGTTTACTTCGACGATTTTGTGATCACACAGCCAGATCCGGCATTTCTTAAAGTCCCTGAAGACTTCCCGTCAATTCAGTCGGCAATTGATGTCGCCAGGCCGGGTGATACCGTTGCCGTACGAGGTGGGCATCGAGAGAACATCGTTGTGGACAAGGCGATTCTCCTGCGTGGGTATCAAGGCACTTACGTCGTGGCTGCGGATGACGACGAGCCAGTGATGAAGGTGACCGCGAGCAATGTGCATCTGAAACGATTTCAAATCCTGAGAGGATCGGTCGGTGTCTTTGTTCAGCCAAGAAATACGAACGTGAAAATGGAGTCGCTGGCGATTCGATATGCCAATGTGGGTATCAACCTCAAGGAAGACTGTGATGGTGCTTGGATTTCAAAATGCGTGTTGCTACGAAACGGAAGCGACGGACTTCGTGTTTTGGAGTCTGATCAAATTGAAATCGTCAGCAACAAGTCCTATTTGAATGAGGAAAATGGATTCAACTTGATCAACGTCAACAATGCAGAACTTTTTGGCAACACAGCTTATCTTTCCAGCGAAGAAGGATTTGTCTTGACTGGAAGTGGGCACGTCGCGACTCGCAATCGCGCTTTAAATAATGTGGGCTCTGGTTTTCTCGTGAAACAAAATGGACACGTTTTGATGGATAATCTATCTCGTTCCAACCGATCTCACGGCTACGTTCTTGAAGAAGCCACCGATTGCAATGTTGTTGACAATGAAGCGCAATTCAACCGAGCCGATGGTTTTCGTTTGACAATGTTGTCGAGTTCGAATCTGGTGGACGACAACGGATCGCGGCTAAATTTGGGCAATGGGTCGCTCTTGGATTTTTCGCAGTCCAATCAAATCAGCAACAACTACATTTACGCCAACAAGATGAGCGGGCTTGTCTTGACTGAGACGACATCGGATAACACGGTGACGCAAAACGTGGTTCGCTCAAGCCGACTCTATGGAATCCTTGACGATGGCGAAGGCAATGAAGTTGCCGACAATGTCGAGCGGTACAACGGAATGTAATCACAAGCTGGAATCCCAGCTTAAACATCAATTCGTCAGCCGGAAATCAACTTGCTGAAGCCAGTGACCTGAACTCATCGACCTGAAGTCAGGCCTTGAGAGGCGTTCAACGGACGCATTGTGTCGGAGGCACCGACTTTGTTACCAGTGTCTTTGTTGGCGACGCGAGACGGAGCGTACACGTGATTTCTTTTTCGAATCACCGTAGCCTTTAGAATTGAAGAAGGCTCGCCACCAACAGCGTTTACTCCATCAGACATTCGCAGCTTGTAAACGACATCCATGCCCTCCATGACACGGCCAAACGCAGTGTGCTTTCCATCAAAAACAGGATTGGCTTGGTGGGTGATGAAAAACTGTGAACCGCCCGTGTTTCGGCCGGTAGTCGTCATGCTAAGAGTGCCAGTGAAGTGATGTCGAATTTGATCACTGAAACATTCACAAGGAATGTTGTAGCCTGGATTGCCAGTTCCGTTCCCATGTTGGCATCCGGTTTTCGCGAATTCTCCTGGCCGCACGATGAAGAAATCTAGGTCGTTATAAAAGTTCTTTTCAACAAGGCTGATGAAGTTGCCAACCGTTTGCGGAGCGTGGTTCTCAAATAGTTCAACGACAATGTCTCCCTCGGTCGTTTTAAATTTGACTCTAGGTAGATCATTCGCGTTTGATTCTAATCTTCGAATCATCAATTCGCGTTGCCACTTTTGTTTCGCATCAGCAAGAGCATTTGACCATTGCGGCAAAATCGGAGTTCCTCTCGCTGCAATTTTTTTCAACATCAATTCCGCACGCCCAAAATCTTGAAGTGCGTAGCTGGCGCGAAAAGCCTGGAACGCGACTTCTTCGAAACGAATTGAATCGTTTTCCATATCAGACTTTAGCATCATATCCGCGATTTCAAGTGCGCGCTGCGGATTGAAATTGTGTTTACCACTGGTGCCATCAAGACACTTCATCATTAAAGAGTAGACGTACTGAGCGGCTTTCGGATTTTTGGCTGGGTCTTGCTCAAAAGCT